>DASWJX010000063.1:0-5361 GCA_036396915.1 Geopsychrobacteraceae bacterium
TCCCGATATTTCGCCGGTTCCAGAAAAGAGAGCGACAGATCCTCCATCTCGCTCTTCAGCCAGCTGATGCCGAGCCGATTGGCCAGCGGCGCGTAGATTTCCAGGGTCTCGCGGGAGAAATCGATCTGTTCCTGATCGGAACGGTAGCCCAGATGACGCATGTCGCAAAGCCTGTCGGCCAGGCAGACCAGGATCACCCGCAGATCACGCGCCATCGAAACAAACATCTTGCGGAAGCTTTCGACCTGCTGTTGACTGCTTTTGCGATAAGGGATGCGACTGATCTTGCTGCCGATCCGCACCAGTGAAAGGATCTCTTCGCCGAAGGCGTCGCGCAGCTCCTCATCGGCAACAGCGGCCTTTTCCAGCGTTTCATGAAGCAGGCCGAGCGCCAGGGTGGTTTCATCGACGTGGAGGCGCACCAGAACGGCGGCCAGCTCCTCCAGGTGGCTGATCAGCGGCTGACCGGAAAGATCTTTCTGCCCTTCGTGAACCCGCGCACTGAACGCGTGGGCGCGACGGATCAGATCTTCGTCGGCCGCGGGGTGGTAGGCGCGGACCTGGGCCAGAAGATTGTCCAGATCAAAGGCGGGTGGAGCGTTCAGGATCGGCATAGACACCGCGTAACGGTCAGGGGTTGCACGCGCAAAGGAGGGTTCCCGAAGGAACCGGGAGCTAAAACGCAATACGGCGGCCGTCACCCGACAAGGTGACGACCGCCGCAAAAGAAGACGCCTAGCGTTTGATGGTCGGCAGCGTGTATTCGATCTTGCCGGCGGCAATTTCACGCAGGGCGACGACGATCTTCTTGTTGCCGGCCTTGTTCTCGATCAGCGGCTCGGCACCGCGGTACAGCTGCTTGGCGCGCTTCGCGGCAACCATCGCCAGCTGAAAGCGGTTCGGGATGACTTCCAGACAATCTTCTACGGTAACACGAGCCATTTAAGCGATCTCCTACAGTCTCAGGTTATGTTCAGACAGGGCTGCATGCGTTCAGTCCTGCAATGTTCAGCGGTAATAATAGCGCACAATTGATCGAGCGCGACATTAAAATCGTCATTGACGACCAGATAATCGTACTTGCGTGCTTCGGCGATTTCGCGTTCGGAGTTTTTCAAACGCCGGGCAATGACTTCATCGCTGTCGGTCTCACGGCCGCGCAGCCGGCGTTCCAGCTCGGGAAAACTCGGCGGCAGGATAAAGATAAAAACCCCGCCGGGGTAATTGCGCTTCAGTTGCGCCGCGCCCTGGCAGTCGATGTCGAGCAGCAGGTCCACCCCTTCGTGCGCCGCCTGTTCCAGGGTCTGCAACGAGGTGCCGTAATAATTACCGTGCACTTCCGCCCACTCCGCCAGACGCTTCTGCTCGATCATTCCGCTGAAGGTTTCACTGTCGACGAAATGGTAATCGACCCCCTCGACCTCGCCCGCCCGCCTGGGCCGCGTGGTGAACGACACAGACTGCCGCAGATTGCCGAACCTGTCAATAAGTTCGCGGCACAGTGAGGTTTTCCCGGCCCCCGACGGGGCCGAGACGACGAACAGCAGCCCCGGCGAATCCCCTGCCGGGGAGTTCGCCGGGGCGTTCGATGTTCGATGTTCGAGGTTCGAAGTTGACAATGCAATAACCTGTTCTTCAATTGCCCTTCAAATAACTGATAAATCCGTTAAGAAGGCCGTTTAATTTCAGGGTCCGCTCTTCGATGGTCTTGAATTGTTCCGAAGTGATATATGTAACATCAAGCCCGGTATAGCTCAAGCTTTTCACCTCGGCAAGAGAACCACGAGCGATCGTCAAAAAATACGTGAATTCTTTATTGCCGCCTCGCTCGAAACCTTCAGCGATGTTGGACATTATAGAGATAGCTGCCCGCTGAATTTGATCCTTGAAGCCGTAGTCACGACAACCTGCCAGAAAAGCATAAACATCCCTGACCAGCAACCGCGCTTCTTGCCAAGATTTGATATCCTCAAATCGCTCAATTTTCATCCTCCCCCCCTCAAAAAAACGTTCGAAGTGCGATGTTCGAAGTTCGAAGTTAAGAGCCGAACCTCGAACCTCGAACCTCGAACCTCGAACCTCGAACCTCGAACCTCGATTTTTCACTCGATGTTCTGGACCTGCTCGCGGATCTTTTCCAGTTCGGCCTTGATCGTCACCACCTGCCGGGTCAGCACCGCATCGTTCGACTTGGAGCCCATGGTGTTGGTTTCGCGGTTGAGCTCCTGGATCAGAAAATCCATCTGCCGGCCGACCGGCTCCCCGGCGTCGAGCAGATCGGCGAACTGCTCCAGGTGGCTCTTGAAACGGACCACCTCTTCACTGATGTCGCAGCGATCGGCAAACAGGGCGATCTCCTGGGCGATCCGCTGCGGGTCGGCGCCCTCTTCGCCGTAACGGGCCAATCGCTCCTGCAGCTTCTGCTGCCACTCGATCGGCACCCGGGGCGCGCGGGCCTCGATCTGCTCCAGCAACTGCGCCATCTGTGCCAGGCGCTCGGAGATATCGATGCGGGTCGCCTCGCCCTCCCGGTCGCGCATCAGCACCAGCGCCCCGAGCGCATCGCAAAGCGCCTGTTTCAGGCACTGCCGCAACTGCTCCTCGTCGAAACTGCTCTCCTGCAGCACCAGCACGTCCTTTTGCGCCACCAGCAGTTCCAGGCTCGCGCCGTTGCTCAGGTTGTACTCCTGCTGGATCTCCTTGAAGGCCTGCAGATAGGCCCGGGCCACCGGCTTGTTCAGCACCGGCAATGTCGCCGCCGCGGCGGTCGGTTCCTGGCTGACGAAGACGTCGATCTTGCCCCGCTTCAACGCAGCGCCGACCTGTTTCTTGATCTCCCCCTCGTAGGGCAGCAGCAGCCTCGGCGCCTTGATGTTGATGTCGCCGTAACGATGGTTCACCGCCCTGATCTCAACCGAAAAAGCGATCTCCCCAACCTGCGCCCGCCCCCGGCCGTAACCGGTCATGCTTCTGATCATTGCTCTTTCCTTAATACGCTCAGCGTTTTAATCGTTGGACGACACGACCTGCAAAACTCAATATGAAAACCCGGAACCAATTCTAACAGGGATGGACCTCCCCTTCATCCCTGCTAGAATGCCTTTGACCCTGTTTGGCCCGACAATCCCTTGAGCCGAAACCTTTAATGGAACGCAGATTGACGCAGAAAAAGCAGTGGGACATGGGCGCATGCAATGCGCCCCTACACCACCGGATGTTTTTTATCCGTAGGGGCGCATTGCATGCGCCCTACACCGCCGGATGTTTTTTGTCCGTAGGGGCGCATTGCATGCGCCCGGTTTGCTTCGTTTCCGGGCTTACTCCTGTTCCGCCGCAGCCAGTCCGGCGAGCTTGCGATATTTAGCATTCTCCGGCAAAAAAGGGAAGGTTTCGATGATCGTGCCGAACGCGGCCCGGCTCTCTTCCCCATGGCCGAGCGCGGCGGCGGCGATGCCCCGGGTCCAGAGCGCCGGAAGCAGGTGGGGATTGCGCGCCACGACCTCGCGGGAGGTGCGCAGAGACTCCTGATACTTCTGCAAGCCTAATTCCATCCGGGCCAGAACCGGTCCGTTCGACTCTTCCCAGGGGGTATAGTCATAGGCCTGCTGCTGCCACCGGTAGCCCTGTTCAAGGTTTTTGTTGTTCCAGGCCGCCAGCGCCTGCAGTCCGTAGAGATTACCCCAGAAAACCAAGTGCGCGACGCTGAAACAGCAGACCGTCAGCAGCAGCAGGGCGGCTCCGGCCAACCGGTTTGATGATACACGCAGCGGCTTCCAGCGCAGCTCGGCGGGCAAGGAAAGGGCAACGGTCATGCCGGCACAAAACCAGCCGAGCAGCAGCGAAGCGGGCATCTGGTAGGGAAACTCGAAGAGCATGGACACCGCCCAGGCGGCAAAGCCGCCGAAGGTCCCGAGAATCAGCAGGGCCCGACCCCGGTCACCGGCGAGCGCCGCCCGGCCGATCCCCCGCGTTGCGATCCGCGCAATCGCGGCGAACAGCCAGAGCATGCCGAGCAGACCGAACAGGCCCAGCTCGATCCAGTTCTGCAGGTAATCGTTGTGCGGACGAAACGGATAGATGCCCCGCCCGCTGTTCTCGTCCCACTGGAACAGGTAAGGAACCTTGGGGATCTCTTCCAGATAGGCGGAAATATGCACCTTGTAATGGCCGGGGCCGACGCCGAGCAGCCAGTGATCCTTCAGCAGTTCCAGGGAATCCTGCCAGATCTGCAGCCGGCCGGTGGTATTGCTCAGATTGATCGACAGCAGTTCCCTGACATAGGGGGAATCGGAATCCCTGGCCCAGAGCCCCGCCCCCACGAAAAGGATCAGGATGAGGACTGCCGCCGCCAGGAAGCGCCCGGGAACCCTGATGGCCGCGCCGGGAGCAGCGCCGCCCTCCTCCGGCGGGAGTGCCGTCCGCTTGGCGCGGTAGATTCCCAGAGCCGCCAGGGTCACGGCGACGACGACGCCGCCGAACAACCCCACCCAGGCGCCGCGCGCGAGGGTCATCACCAGATGGACCAGAAACAGCGAACCGAGCAGCGCGGCAGCGGCCCGCAAGGCCCAGTGGATCGGCATGAACAGCAGCACCAGCACCGGCGGGATCAGCACGATCAGGTACTCGCCGGCCAGATTCTGGAAAAACAGCAGCGAGCCGGCGCCGCCATGCGGCAGCAGCAGGGCAAACTCCCAGACTTCGAGCTTCTGACAGATGCCGATCAGACTGATAAGCGCCCCCGCGCCCGCCATCAAAGCCAGAACCGACAGCACCTGAGCCTGTCGCCAGCGCAGACCGGCGATCAGCAGGAAGAACAGCACCGGCAGCAGACTGACCTCGAGGCCGATCAACAGGCCGCGCGGCAGGTCCCGGGCGGCGAGCAGGCTGCCGGCGACCCCAAGCAGGTAGAGCAGAACCGGCCAGACGATACTCCGCGGCAACCGCGGCCAGAGATTGTGCCGCGCCAGCAGCAGGGTCGCCGCCCCCAGCAGCAGTCCGAGCGAGACCAGTTCGGCGACGTATTTCTGAAACTCGTTGATGATAATCTGTCCATAGCCGCCCTCGATCAGCATTCCGGGCGCCAGATAGACAAACCAGAGCGGCACCGCCACCAGCGGCAGCGCCGCCAGCAGCACCAGCCACCAGGCCGGTGTCCCGTCAAACAGCCCTGCCCCGGCCGGAGCAGCCGCGGGCCGATGCTTGCGCTGGTCACGCTCCAGCTGCCGCCGCAGGGCGCGATCAGACAACTGTTGTCCATCCCGTTTTTTTGCCATGGTCCTCTTCACCGATCTGAAAAACTTAATGTGATTATCTACTTCGCTCCATTAAGCCTTAACTAACACAATTTGACTATGGGCACAC
>DASWJX010000064.1:0-3167 GCA_036396915.1 Geopsychrobacteraceae bacterium
GATGGCGGTAACCGCCTGTTCGTCGAAAGGCGAATGCTTCAGGCCTGCGATCTTCAGGTGGTGACTCAAGTAACTTTCCATCCCTTGCCGGTTGACCTCCGGCAGGTGACTGCGGGCGACGATGCGGGAGGCCAGCGGCACGGCGCTACGGTAGAGCAGGTTGTCGGCCAGGTTGTTCTGTCCAGCCAGGATCATCGGCAGGTAGGGCTTTGAATCCCCTTCGAACTGGGTCAGGGTGTGCAGTTCGGCAAATACGTCCAGCCGCAGCAGCGAGGCTTCATCGATGATCAGCACCGGTTGCTGTTTTTTGCTCTGCACCAAATTGAGGATCTGAGTGCGGATCATGCCGGTCAGAATGGCCCGTGAGGAGGAGGCGGTGCGGATATCCAGTTCGGCCAGCAGTTGCCGGTAGACTTCCAGAATCGAGCCGGAGGTGGCGGTAACCCAGAGGGATTTGTATTTGGACGGATGCAGCTGGCCGGCGATCCAGCGCAAGGTAGTGGATTTGCCGGCGCCGACCTCGCCAGTGACCAGGGCGATGGCGCCCAGATCGATGGTGTAGGCGATGCGCTGTTGAACCGCGAGCAGGTCCTCGGTCTTGAGGATGGCATCCAGCGGCAAGTCGGCGGCGAAGGGCTTTCGGGTCAGGCCGAAGAAGGCACGGTACATCGCTTTAGCCCTCCTGAATGGCGAAGGGCAGTTGCCCCCGGCGCTGGGTCGGTTC
The DNA here is from genome assembly GCA_036396915.1 of Geopsychrobacteraceae bacterium. GTDB lineage: Bacteria > Desulfobacterota > Desulfuromonadia > Desulfuromonadales > Geopsychrobacteraceae > BM509. Next base: position 725 of record DASWJX010000064.1, read on the forward strand.
AGACGGTTCCGCAGGCACTCTGGCTTCTCGGCCGATCTTAGCATTGACGTGGGGATCGAGCGGCACGAGAAAGCCTTGCGGCTCACCCCGCAGCATGATCTCCACCCGTTCGGGGCGCTCTTCGTGAAACAGCAGGCTGACCTGTTCGCCGATCAGGCGGGTTGGCGCTTCGAAGTGCCGACCGTTGATGGAGACGCTGCGGTCCTTGTTGACGCGGCGGCGCACCTCCTTGCGGAAGTGGTCCTCCAGATCCAGCGGCGGATTGCGGATCAGCTCCAGATGATTGGAGAAACGCTCCAGCGGCGACTGCCCGGTCGAGGAATGGAGACGGCAATGGTAGTCCTTGCGAAGCCAGTCCTCAAGCGCCTGGTTGAGTTCCTCCAGACTCTCTGGATTCGCGTTGCCCAGCAGTTGGCTGCGGACGGTGCGGAAGAAGCGCTCGATCTTGCCGCGCCCCTGGGGCGTGTAGGGAGGCGTGTGCGTCAGGGCGATCCCCAGGCAGGCGCAGACTTTTTCCAGGTGCCTTGAGCGGAAGGCGGACCCGTTGTCGACATAGAGCTTGCGCGGCAAGCCCCGGGCGGCAAGCGCGGCTCGGAGCGCTTGAAGGAAGCTGACCAGGTTCTCCGAGAGGTAAAACCGGGCATGCGTAATCAGCCGGGAATGATCATCGAGAAAGGCGATCAGGTAGCTTTTGCGCCTCTTGCCGTCGACCAGAACCTGCGGTCCGTGCATCACATCCGACTGCCAGATATCGTTGGGGAACTCGGCTTCGAACCGGCGCCGATCAACCGGATCGTTTCCCGGGCGGCCGGAGAGCCCGGCTTTTTTCAGAACCCGGTAAGCGGTGGACAGCCGCAGGGTGTAGCCCGGCGAGACCAGGCCCTTCTCGTCCATCTCGGCGATCAGCTGCACTACCGGCAGTACCGGCTTGGCCTTGCGCAGCCGCACCAGGGCTAGAACGGTGTCTTCATCCACCTGACGGCAACACCCGATGTCGCTACGCGGCACCGGCCTGAGGGAGTCCAACTGCCGCCCGCTTTTCTCATACAGGCCCACCCAGCGGCGGATGGTGTTGGCACTGATCCGGGTCCTTGGCGAATGCGGAATATTCCAGCGCTGTGCGGCCTTCTGTTTGATCAGCCGGCCCAGTTCGCCATGATCCAGCCGGGTTGCTCCGACCAGATCACTGATGACCCCGAAACGAAACAGGGCCACCTCTTCACGTTCTTGGTCTGTCATGGCACATCTCCTTGGGATGAAAGGAAAATAGAAACGTCTCTTCCCTTAACATCTCCAGAAGATTCACGGCAGAGGGACACTTCGGTAGGGTGGCGGTCCGGTGCCGGGATTGTCACATTGAAAAGACGTGCTGACCGGGACCCGGCCCTCGGACACCAGGGCCTTAAACGCCTCGGCGGCATCCCCGGCAAAGCCGATCCCCAAGACCGCTGCCGTCATCCGCTTCAGGCGGCGCCACCACTGCCGTTGACGCTCACGTGGCTGGTCGCGTCGCCAGCGTCCGGCGGTCGTGCGCTGGTGAATGCTGGCGAAGATTTCAGGCAGGGGCGAACGGAACCGCGGCCAGTAGCCTTGCGGTTTCAACCGATGAACCGCCCAGCAGCAGGAGCAGCGCAGGCGCCGGAGAAAGACCGCTTCGGTAAGGCAGGAAAAATAGGCGGGAACAAAACCATGCCACCACAACGGCTGTCGACAACGCGGACAACCGGACGGCTTGACCCAGGGAAAATCTTTCCCCAGACGGGCAACCTCATTGACGTCGGCGGCAACAAGCAGTATCAATAAAGCAACTCCTGGCCGGGAGGGCTATCCCTGCACGGAGGGGGCGGCGGGACTCTGCTAAAGTCCCGTCGCCCTGCCTCTATATCCATGACGATGTCAGATACAATTCAATCTGAGATTCTCATTATCCTGTTTAACACATTCTGAAAATAACCTGCCAGTTTTTACCAACTCAGTGTGGGAACTAACATTCGGCAAAAGAATAATAATTTCCGGCCCGTTTTCCTCCTCAAGTCTTGCCAGCAAAGCACCGACAATGCATTTAGAAGTCAAATACTGATTCTCAATATAGATATATTTTTCAGCGGCTGCGATGGCGTCCACATAGAGTGACTGGATCTCCCTGATCTCTGGTCTGTTCTTGAAAGCCGGTTCCGTCCTGGAAATCGCCACGGGGCGCTGGTATAAATCCGCCGTTATCGAAGCCGGCCATGCAGGTTTTCTTGTCGGTGACGGTCCGAAAAGGCTTTGTCCCGTTGCCCGTTGCCATCGCTGCCGGGTCAGGTCGCCCAGTTTCCCCGCAATGGGGCCTTGAACCATCATCTGTACATCATGAAAGGGTCCATAAGGGGTACCAAGGGGATCGATCCGACGCGGGTCATGAGGTTGATGTTCGGGGGTATCCCAACGACGGTTTGTAAGG
>DASWJX010000065.1:0-2576 GCA_036396915.1 Geopsychrobacteraceae bacterium
CAACCAAGGAATCCGGCCGGGGGACCGGGCTGGGACTGCCGATGATCTACGGCATCGTCAAGCAGAATAATGGCTTTGTTAATGTCTACAGCGAGCCGGAAAACGGCACGACGATCAATGTCTACCTGCCGTCGCAGGCCGCGAAGTAACTGTTACATCGATGTACCACGCCCCCCCCTCAATCCCCCCTATAAAATAGGGGGGAAGGGAGCGTAGCGGAAAGGGGGGTCGTTTCCTTGATCGGGTCGGCGACCCCGACCGTCCCGGCACCGGCCATTTAAGTGCAGAAGTTCAACAATCTCCATAGCCTGTATTCTGTATTAATTTCGGTATACTTACATTCCGTGGGCTGAAGGTCACGTTAACCTTCGAGTGAAGATCGTAATCACTATGGGCAAACCCGAAACGACAAGAGCGATGTTTCCCTTCTCGGCCGCGGGCCGCATCGCCTCGATCTATCTTGTGTTGTCGCTGGCCTGGATCTATCTCGGCGACCGGGCGCTGGGCCTGCTGACCGCCGACCCGGCCACCCTGACCCGCTGGCAGACCCTGAAAGGGGGGCTGTTCGTCGCGGTCAGCACGACCCTGATCTATCTGCTGGTGCGGCAGGCGCTGCTCGCTCTGCGCGACAGCGAGGAAAAGTATCGGCTGCTTGTCGAAAACCAGAATGACCTGATCGTCAAGATCGATACCGATGGCCGTTTTCTGTTTGCCAGCCCGAGCTACTGCACGATGTTCGGCAAAAACGAAAGCGAGCTGTCGGGACAAAAATTCATACCGCTGGTGCACGAGGATGACCGGGAACCGACCTCCATGGCGAAGCAACAACTCAGGCAGCCCCCCCATACGACCTATCTGGAACATCGGGTGCTGACCGCGGACGGCTGGCGCTGGCTGGGGTGGTCGGGCAAGGCGGTCCTGGATAACAACGGGGCCGTCACCGCGATGATCGGAGTCGGCCGCGACATCACCGAGCGCAAGCAGGCCGAGACAACCTTACGGCTGGCGCAGTTCAGCATCGAAGAATCGGCGATCGCCATCTTCAGCGTCGCCGAAGACGGCCGCATCACCAGCGCCAACCGGCACGCCTGCCGGAGTCTCGGCTATAGCCGCGAAGAGCTTTGCAATCTCAGGGTCTTCGATATCGACCCGACCTTCAACCAGGAGAAATGGTTGCGGCACCGCCAAACGGTTCGCCGGCGTGGCTCGGGCACCATCGAGTCCCTGCATAAACGCAAGGACGGCAGCGTCTTTCCGGTGGAAATCTCCATCAGCTATCTGGATTTCGAAGGGGAGCAGTACTCCTTTTCGTTCGCCAGGGACATCAGTGAACGCAGACTGGCCGAAGATAAAATCCGCAACCTGAACAGCGAGCTCGAAAAGCGGGTCGCAATGCGGACGGCGCAGCTCGCGGCCGCCAATAAAGAGCTGGAAACGTTCAGCTACTCGGTCTCCCACGACCTGAAAGCGCCGCTGCGCGGTATCGACGGGTACAGCAAACTGCTGGAAGAAGAGTACCGCGATCGGCTCGACGGCGAAGGGCAGCAGTTCATCGCCCGTATCCGCCAGGGGGCGAGCCAGATGCATGAGCTGATCGAGGATCTGCTCGCCTATTCGCGCATGGAGCGGCGGCCGCTGCAGACAACCGCCGTCGATCTGCCGGCCCTGATCCGGACGGTGATTGCCGAACGCTGCACCGAACTGCGGCAGGCGGGCATCCAGCTGCGCCTGGAGGTTCCCGATCTTCAGGTCACGGCCGATCAGGAGGGGCTGGCCGTGGTGCTGCGCAACCTGCTGGAGAATGCCGTCAAGTTCAGCCGCCATGCCCGGCCGCCGGTCATCGAGATCGGCGCCCGCGCGGAGCAAAACGGCGTGCGCCTCTGGGTGCGCGACAACGGCATCGGTTTCGACATGCAGTTCCAGCAAAAGATCTTCGAGATTTTTCAGCGCCTGCAGCGCAGTGAAGACTATCCGGGCACCGGCATCGGTCTGGCCCTGGCGCACAAAGCCATGCAGCGCATGAGCGGCCGGATCTGGGCAGAAAGCGCTCCGGGCGCCGGCGCCACGTTTTATCTGGAGATTCCACGATGACGACAAAACCGTTCAATCGTCCGGTGCTGCTGATCGAGGACAATCCGGTCGACATCGACCTGACCCTGCGGGCGTTTGCCAAACGCAATCTGACCAATCCGGTCCTGATCGCCCGCGACGGCGAGGAAGCGCTGACCTGGCTGCCGCGCTGGGAAGCAGGCGTGCAAGTGCCGCTGGTGATCCTGCTCGATCTCAAGCTGCCGCGGGTGGCCGGTCTGGAGGTGCTGCGCCAACTCAAGCAAAACCCGACAAGCCGGAAAATCCCGGTGGTGATCCTGACCAGTTCCGCGGAAGATCGGGATATTGCCGAAGCCTACCGTCTGGGGGCCAGCTCCTATATTGTCAAACCGGTCGACTTTGCCAAGTTTCTGGAGGTTACCGCCCGGATTGAACTTTACTGGTGCGTGACCAACGAGCCGCCGCGTTGAACAACGAAAAGGAGGAGGAATGACAAGCCAGAGCCACCCGCTGCGCGTCCTCTATAT
>DASWJX010000066.1:0-8605 GCA_036396915.1 Geopsychrobacteraceae bacterium
CGCTGGACAAAACCGGAGGCGGCCAGATCCGCCCGGGTAGTTGGGTCACTGTAAAGCTTGCCGTATTCCGCATAGCGGTTGTGGGCCAGCACCCGCCCTTCGGTATCGACCACGACGGCACCGAGGGGATCGGCTCGGAGACGGCCAGGTACCGCAACCCGTGTTCCTTGTGGCGATAGGCGACGACATCCTTGACGGCGCCGGCATCGACTTTCCCCTTGAGCACCGCCTTGGCCACCGCATCATGGGAGTCGAGATTGACATAGCTCTCGAAGTCGAACAGGGAGACGCCGCGGCGGAAGAGATAATAGCGGGGAATGAGGTTGCCCGAGGTCGAATGATGACTGCTGAAGGCAAAGCTCTTCCCTTTCAGCTCGGTCACGGTTTGGATCGAACTGTCTTCCCGAACGATGATGATGCTGGTGTAGAAGGGCTCCCCCTTTTCGTTGAGCGGCCTGAGGATGGGGATGGCGCCGAAACCCTGCTGCGCCTCGACAAAGGTGACGTCGCCGAGAGAGGTCACCTGGGTTTCCCCCTCCTTCAGCATCCGTACCGCATCGGAGTAGTCGCGGGAGAGCTTCAGCTCGAAGCGGTACGGGGTATTTTCGGTGAGGTAGTCCATGATCGGCTGGTAGGAACGATACATGATCATCGGATTGTAGCGGGGGATGACCCCGAAATAAACGATCGGTTGCGCATCGTCGGCAGGCCGCCCGTCAGCGGCTGCCGGCGGCGCGGGAACAGCGAGCATGACGAACAGCAGGAGACTGACAACACACCTCATGGCAACCCTTTCGGACATATATTCCCTCCCCGGAAATGCCGATCGTCGCTATAATATGTTTTCCGCAGCCCAAAAGCGACCCATTGAGCCGACCGCTGCCGGCTTCGACCTCAAAAGGGTTGCCGCACGCAGAGCTCCGAACCGTCGCAGTATCCACGCTTGTCCCGGCAACGGTCGAGGTGCTAGGAGCCCGTCGGACTATCCATGAACCGGCTGCAAATTCGGCTGCTTGGCCCAGATTTCAGCTCCTTTTCGGCCCATAGCTATGGCTATGAGCTCTCAAACGAGCCAAAATCTGGTCTCAAGCTTCCAAATTTTCGCTTCGGTCCGTATAATCCGACGGGCTCCCAGGCTGCTCTCACAAGCGGGAGAACAAATCGTGGACACAAGCGTTATGCGTCTGGTGAACAGAGCAAAACTGCGGAATTATCGCTTTTGCGATCAGGGCGGACGGTGGCTGCCGACAGGAGCAAAACCATGAGCTGGCTGGATGACGAGCGCTACACGACACCGCGGACAAGCTGGCGGGCGCACCTGCACGAGGTGATCTTCGAGGCCGACACCCCGCTGGGAAAAGCCTTCGACGTGCTGCTGATCGTCAGCATCCTGGCCAGCGTGACGGCGGTGATGCTCGACAGCGTCGTCTCGGTGCGGGCGCAACATGGCAGCCTGCTCTACGGCATCGAATGGTTCTTCACCCTGCTGTTCAGCGTCGAGTACGGCCTGCGCCTGCTGTCGGTCGGCCGGCCGCTCAAGTACGCCACCAGTTTCTACGGGGTGGTCGATCTGCTGGCGATCGTGCCGACCTACCTGAGCTTGCTGCTGCCGGGCGGCCAGTACCTGCTGGCGATCCGCATCCTGCGCATTCTGCGCATTTTCCGGATCCTGAAACTGGTCACCTACCTCAGCGAGGCGCGACTGCTGATGCAGGCCCTGCGCGCCAGCGGCCGCAAAATCGCCGTGTTTCTCTACACGGTGCTGACCCTGGTGGTGATCTTCGGCGCGCTGATGTACGTCATCGAGGGGGAAGCGCACGGCTTTACCAGCATCCCGCGCAGCATCTACTGGTCGATCGTCACCCTGACCACGGTCGGCTACGGCGACATCTCCCCCCAGACCAACCTCGGCCAGATGCTGGCGTCGGTGGTGATGATCTTCGGCTACGCCATCATCGCCGTGCCGACCGGTATCGTCACCGTGGAGATGTCGCAGGCCTTCGGCCGCAAGGTGTCGACCCAGGCCTGCCCCGAGTGCAGCGCCGAGGGGCACGACAGCGACGCCCGCCACTGCAAGTACTGCGGCGCGATGCTGTGAGTGCGCATTTCAGTAACAGCCGGCAAATCAGCCCCTTCCATGCGGCCTGTTGCGCGTTTTTCGCGCTGCTTGCATTTGCCGGCAATTCCATCCTCTGCCGATTGGCCCTCGGTGAAGGCTCCATCGATGCGGCCGGCTTCACCAGCATCCGCTTAAGCTCCGGGGCTCTGACCCTGGCGCTGCTCCTCAAGTTGTCTGCTGCCGGCCCTCCCGTTCAACGGCGCGGCAGCTGGATTGCGCCCGCCGCGCTGTTTATCTACGCGAGCGCATTCTCTTTCGCCTACCTTTCCCTGCAGACCGGAACCGGCGCTCTCATTTTATTCGGCACCGTACAGCTGACCATGATCAGCGCCGCCCTGCTGTCGGGCGAACGGCTCAATACGGCCGAAGCGGGCGGTATCCTGCTGGCCCTGGCAGGCCTGATCTACCTGGTTTCCCCGGGGGTCACGGCACCGTCGTTGCACGGTACCTTGCTGATGACGCTCGCGGGGATCTCCTGGGGGATTTATTGCCTGAAGGGGCGAAGCGTAAGTGACCCTCTGGCCGAGACCAGCAGGAATTTTTCCCGCACCTTGCCTTTGGTTGCCCTCCTGAGCGTCTTCTCCGTTGCGCACTTTCATTTTTCTTTACCGGGTGTTCTGCTGGCCGTACTATCGGGTGGTCTCGCCTCTGGAGCAGGTTACGTTGTCTGGTATGCTGCCCTGAGGGGCATGACCGCAACCAGCGCCGCAACCGTGCAGCTGGCGGTTCCGGTGCTGGCCTCCATCGGCGGTGTCATGCTCCTCGCGGAAGAGCTGTCGGTCCGCCTGATCATTGCCACCGTCACCGTCCTCGGGGGAGTCGGGCTGGCCGTGGCCGGCCGCAAAGGCATCATCCGCAGGCAAGCCCCGTAGCGAGGGGCTGTCAACCGACTCCGCCTGGCAACACGGAACGAAACGTTTGCCATGCTTCAAGGAGAGACTGATCATGCAAAAATGCCCCTTCTGCGCCGAAGAGATTCAGGACGCGGCGATCAAATGCAAGCACTGCGGCGCGTTCCTGGCCGGCTCCGCCCCCTCGGCTTCGGCGGCCGCCAGATTGCCCTGGTATTTCGGCAAAACCTTTCTCGTCATCGCCTTTTTGAGCGTCGGCCCGCTGGCCTTGCCGCTGCTCTGGTGGCATCCGCGCCTGTCGCTGGCCTGGAAAGTCGGCCTCAGCATCGGCATTCTGGTCCTCTCCTGGTTTTTGTACCTGGCCACGCTGGAATCGCTGCGCACCCTGGAGGAGTATTACCGGCTGCTGGATAGCTTGTGATTGCCGGGTTGCCGCCGTCACCCCTTTTCGACCATCCGGAGTCGTATGTCCAATTTTATTCTGATCGGTATCTTCGTCGGCCTGGGGCTGCTGTTCCGCAGGCTGGAGGCGTTTCCCAAGGATTCGGCGCAGGTGCTGAACATGTTCGCCCTCTACGTTTCGCTGCCGGCGCTGATCCTGCTGAAAATACCGCAGCTGGAACTGGGCAGCGAGGCGCTGGTTGCCGCCGTCACCCCCTGGGGCATGCTTTTGCTTTCCGTAGTGCTGGTCCTGCTGGCAGCGCGATACTTCGGCTGGAGCCGCTCGAAAACCGGGACCTTGCTGCTGATCGTGCCGATCGGCAACACCTCGTTCATGGGCGTGCCGATGGTCAATGCCTTTTTCGGCTCACAAGGCATCCCCTACCTGATCGTCTACGATCAGATCGGCACCATGCTGATCTTTGCCCTCTACGGATCGCTGATTCTTGCCATGTTTGGCCGGGAGGGGACATTGAACGTTGCTTCCATAGCGCGGCGGGCGCTGACCTTTCCGCCGACCATCGCGGCTCTGGTCGGTATCGCATTACGCCCCTGGCCCTATCCTGAAGTGATCGTCACGACCCTGCACGGCATAGCCCAGAGTTTGACGCCGCTGGTCATGACCGCCATCGGTCTGCAACTGCGCTGGCGACTGCACCCCGGCGTTATCGGGCCCTTGAGCTGCGGCCTGCTGATCAAACTGCTGCTTGCCCCGCTTGCGGCGCTGGCGATCCTCAGGCTGCTGGGCCTGCACGGTCTTCCGGTTGACATCACGGTCTTCGAAGCCGGCATGCCGCCGATGGTCACGGCCGGCGCCCTGGCGGTGATCGCCGGGATGGAGAGCGAGCTTGCGGTGGCGCTGGTGGGGATCGGGATCATTGTTTCCTTTGCGACCCTGCCGCTGCTTTATTGCCTGCTGTAAGGCACGGCAGCGGATTTCGCGCCGCTCGTGACCATCTGCAGCCGCTGCCTGCCCCCGAACCAGGGAGACCGTTCGATGCTGGCCGATCTTAATTTCGCCGTTTTGATTACCGCCCCCGTCTTCTGCATTCTCGGTCTGGGGATCCTCTTCAAAAGGATCGGCTGGGTCACCGAGGAGTTCGCCAGGCTCGGCTCCGAGCTGGTGTTCAAGGTCACCCTGCCGTGCCTGCTGTTCGTCAAACTGGTGCAGACCGATTTCCGCAACGGCCTGCCGATCGGCCTGATCGTCTATGCGCTGCTCGCCACTTTGGTGCTGTTCCTGATCCTCGATCGGCTCGTCGCCCCCCGCCTGTCGCAGCCGCGGGACCGCGGCGTCTTCGTCCAGGGCGCCTACCGCAGCAACATGGGGATCATCGGTCTGGCGTTTTGCCTGAGCGCCTTCGGCGAGGGGGTGGTGCCCAGCGCCTCGATCTATCTGGCGGTAATGACCACCCTCTTCAATGTGCTGGCGGTGATCACCCTGACCCGGCATCAGGCCCAGCAGCCGGGGCGGGGGAGTATCGGCCGGGTGCTGCTCGGCATCAGCAAAAACCCGCTGATACTGGCGATCGGCGCCGGGGTGCTCACGTCGCTGAGCGGCATTTCGGTGCCGGAGATCCTGCTCGCTACCGGCGGCTACTTCGCCCAGATGACCCTGCCGCTGGCGCTGCTCTGCGCCGGGGCCTCGATCCGCCTGCGCGAATTCCAGGCTTCGCCGCCGCTCTACGGCTCGGTGCTGGGCAAACTGCTGCTGGTGCCGCTGCTGATCACCCTGGGCGGGATCGCCATCGGCCTGCGCGGCGAAAGCCTGGGCGTGCTCTATCTGATGTGTGCCGCGCCGACCGCCGCCGCCAGCTACCCCATGGCCCAGGCGATGCAGGCCAATCACCACCTGGCCGCCGCGATCATCGCCGCCACCTCGCTGGGATCGATGCTTTCCACCACCCTGGGGATTTTCCTGCTGCGCGGTTTCGGATTGATCTGAGCCGGCGGCCTGGTGAATGATATGCTTGTCCAATAAGCCCCGCAACAGGTTTTCAGGAGGTCGTCATGCAGGTCAGTATCGAATACTGTGTTCAGTGAGGATCACGCGAGAAGGCCGCCAGTCTGGCGGCGAAACTGGAAAAGGAACTGGCGGCCCGGGTCGAGCTGAGCGCATCGAGCGGCGGGGTGTTTGAGGTCGTCGTCGACGGCAGGCTGGTCCATTCCAAAAAACAGAGCGGAACCTACCCCGACGAGGACCGGCTGATCGCCAGTCTGCGCTGAAACAAATCCGGACCGCCCCGGACAAGCGGGGCGGTCCGGATTTGTGCTCAAACCGCGTGGTGCTCAATAGGATTTGCGAAAAACCGTCTTATGGCACTGCGGGCAGGGCGGAATCCGTACCGTGGTCTTGAAGTGCATCTCCTTGCCGCAGTCCTTACAGGACAGGGTTCCGGGGCTGGTCACCTCGCCGGTTTTGAATTCAAGGCTCTGTTCCGACTTGCCCGCCAGATCGGTCAGCAGATCCGCCGCGGTCGTCAGCAGTTTCGCCAAACCGCTCTGCACCCCGGCCACGACGCGATGCGGCTCAACCGCCTGAAGCACCGCATCGCGGGCCTGCTGGGCCTTTTTGCCGACTTCGGTCAGATCCCGGCGCAGATACGCAGCGACCTTCTCCGCCTGTTCGCGGCTGTAGCCGCCGCTTGCGGCGATTTCGTTGCGCGCCTTTTTCAGTGCCTCGTCCAGCGTTTTACGCCCCTCATCGAGCAGCTCGGCGGTGCGGTCGGCCAGCTTCTGATACAGACCGACATCCTCATTCTCTTCAGGGTTTTGTTTTTCGTCACTCATCGACACGCTCCTTCAGGCATTGAAGTCAACAACTCTTGTCCGCAGAACTGCAACTCTATCAATTCGCCATGCCGCGAGCAATCGCTTATTCGATGCCTGATCCGGACCGGGCGCTGGTGCTGTCGCCGATAGCTGATCAATGTACCTGATCCCCGTCGGACTGGTCTACCACATCATCTACCGGCGTGGTACAAACAACCGTTGAGGCCTTGACCGCAATGATCGGCAGCCACCGGTTGCACGCCTTCGGCAAAAGCTCTGGAAATTTCCGGGCGATCGGATAAACTTCCAGGGATTGATGCTTTCGCAAAGCCTAAAGAGGGATTTTCCCGCTGCCGGTAACCGCCTCCATTGAAAGACCTTACCGATGACCGACCACCAGTTTCTCATCGACCTGCTGATCCTGCTCGCCCTGGCGCTGGGCAGCGCCCTGCTCTTCACGCGCCTGCGGCTGTCGCCGATCGTCGGCTATCTGGTCTCCGGCATGATCGCCGGACCCTACGGTCTGGTGCTGATCAGCAATATCCAGCAGGTTGAGGTCATCGCCGAGATCGGCGTGATCCTGCTGCTGTTCACCATCGGTCTGGAATTCTCGATTTCGCGGCTGTTGCGCCTCAAACGTTTGATCGTCAGCGGCGGCCTGGCGCAGATGCTGATCAGCGGCGCGGCCTTCATCGGCCTGGCCGCCCTGTTCGGCCTCGACATCAAGATCGCCGTTCCGCTGACCCTGGCGCTGGTGCTCTCCTCGACGGCGATCGTCCTCAAGCTGCTCAGCGAACGGGGCGAGATCGACACCGCCCACGGCCGCATGTCGCTCGGCATCCTGCTGGCGCAGGACCTGGCGGTGGTGTTTTTTCTGGTGGCCCTGCCGCTGCTGGCCGGCCAGAACCTGACCTTCTCGATCTGGGCCATCGCCAAGGTGGCGCTGCTGCTCGGCGGGCTGCTGGTCTTCTCCCGCTATCTGCTGCAACCGCTGCTGCTCGGCATTCTCAAGGGCCGCTCCCAGGAACTGTTCCGTATCACCATCCTGACCTTGATCCTGGTCACCGCCTGGCTGACCGGCGAGGTCGGCCTGTCGCTGGAGCTGGGCGCGTTCCTGGCCGGTCTGGCCCTGGCCGAATCCCCCTATGCCCATCAGGCGCTGTCGGATATCCTGCCGTTTCGCGACACCTTTCTGGCGCTCTTTTTCGTCTCCATCGGCATGCTGGTCAACCTTGAGCTGGTCGTCGCCCAGTGGCCGCTGGTCCTGTCGGCGACGCTGATCGTCGCTGTCGTGAAATTCGCCGCCGCCGCGCTGGCCACCAGCCTGTGCCGCTACCCGCTGCGCATCGCCCTGCTGAGCGGCATGCTGCTGTTTCAGGCGGGGGAATTCTCCTTCGTGTTTCTCAAGGGCGTCACCGATCTGAACCTGCTCCCCGACAACATCTACCAGGTGACGCTGGCGGTCATCGCCCTGACCATGATCGCCACGCCGCTGGTCGCCGGACAGGCCGAACGCTGGGCCGCCGGGGTGGCCAAACTGTTCGGCCGGCCGACGCGTGAAATGCATCCCGAGATGCAGGAGCGGACCGCCAACCTCTCGGGACACGTGCTGATCGCCGGCTACGGTCTCTCGGGGCGCAACGTCGGACGCATCCTGCGGCGCTTCGACATCCCGCATCTGTACATGGAACTGAATGCCGAAAATGTCACGGCGGGGCGTCGGGCCGGTGATTTCGTCGTTTACGGCGACGCCGCCTCAAGCGAGGTCCTGCATGAACTGGGGGTGCAACGCGCCCGCGCCCTGGTGGTGGCGATCAACGATCCCGCCGCCATGGTCCGCACCATCAGCATTGCCCGTCAGAGCAACCCGGAGCTCTACATCCTGGCCCGCACCCGCTACGTCGCCGAGCTGGAGCATCTGTTCGAGCACGGCGCCGACGAGGTGATCCCCGACGAATTCGAAGCCAGCCTGCAGCTCGGCGCCAACCTGATGCGCCGTTTCCATCAGAGCGAAGGCCGGATCCTGCACATGCTCGCGGAATTGCGCCAGGAGCACTACACCTCCATGGTGCGCGCCGACGCCCCCACCCACGGTCTGTCGGTTCTCGAAGGCGGCTTGCTGGAATACCAGGCGATGCCCGAAAACTCGCCCTGCATCGGCGCCAGTCTCGCCGAGATCGACCTGCGCAATCGGACCGGCACCACCGTGGTCGGGATTATTCGCCGGGAACGGACCATCTACAGCCCTGCCGGGTCGCTGCGGCTTGAAGCGGGCGATACCCTGATGCTGCTCGGCAGCGGCGCTGATGTGTCGCGCGCCGCTGAACTGCTGCACGGCCGTCCGATCTGAGCCTGCGCCGGGCGGTCAGACCAGGGGCAGGGAAAAGGTCACCCTGGTCCCCCGGCCTTCCTCACTCTCCAG
>DASWJX010000067.1:0-3630 GCA_036396915.1 Geopsychrobacteraceae bacterium
CGGCGGTAATGCCGGGCCGGTCCTTGCCGAAAGCGGTCATGATGAAACGATGGTCCATGCTCTCCTCCGTGAATGAATGTTCATTTGTAACTATTCAGCACCCTGACATCAATGCACCAATTTAGGTTGAACTCCCTCCCCTTCAAGGGGAGGGCTGGGGTGGGGATGGGACTATTCCAGCACGCCGGAACCCCATCCCCCTCCCGACCTCCCCCTTGAAGGTGGAGGAGATAAATTCATAAGTGACAGGTGAATAGTTACATGATTTTTTGCGACGCCATCATCAAAGCTCTATGGCAAAAGCCAGTTCGTCACAATCGGGGAATTTGACGCAGTGCAGACAGGCCGTCCAGATCTTATGCGGCAGGGCTGATTTTTCGATTTCGACAAAGCCGAGCTTGCCGAAGAATTCCGGTTGATAGGTCAGGGCGAAGACCTTTTGCAGGCCCAGCTCCCGTGCCTCATCCAGACAGGTTTCCACCAGCTTCCGGCCGATCCCGCGGCCGGAATAACCGGACTTCACGGCCAGCGAACGCACCTCGGCGAGATCCGCCCAGCAGATGGCCAGGGCGCAGACCCCGAGGATTTCGCCGTTTTCCTCATAGACATAAAAATCGCGCAAGGCGTCATAGATATCGGCCAGCGAGCGCCCCAGCAGCTGCCCCTCGTTGGCATAAATGAGAAGCATCTGGTGGATCGCTTTCACATCGGGAATACGGGCATGACGGATCATACGAAAAACTCCACTTGATGGTTCAGTTCAGACCGCGGCGACGGATCGGGACAACAGTTCCCGCGCATGCGCCAGGGTGCGCTCGGTGACCTGGGCGCCGCCGAGCATGCGAGCCATTTCACGAACCCGACCGTCCCCCTGCAAGGAGAGCAGACTGGTCGCCGTGCGACCCGCTTTTTCCTGCTTGGCGACCAGGAAGTGCTGATCGGCAAAAGCGGCCACCTGCGGCAGGTGGGTCACACAGAGAACCTGCATGGCGCGGGCCAGACGACCGATCTTTTCACCGACCGCCGTCGCCGCCTCACCGCCGATGCCGGCATCGACCTCATCGAAAATCAGGGTATGTACCCCGTCCCCTTCCGGGGAACTGCGCTTGAGGGCCAGCATAATCCGCGACAGCTCCCCCCCCGAGGCGATCTTTGCCAACGGCTGCGGCAATTCCCCGGGGTTGGCGGAAAGATAAAATTCACCCCGCTCCAGCCCGTCGAGCGCGGGTTCCGCCAGCGGCAGCAGCCGGGTTTCAAAGCAGGCGCCGGCCATGGCCAGCTCGGCAAGCTCCTGCACGACGGCCTGGCCGAGCCGCAGCCCTGCCTCCTGTCGGGCGCAGGTCAGCTCGGCGCCCAGCTGGCGGACTTGGTCTTCCGCTTGCCGAACTTGCAGCTCCAGCTCGCTGCGCCGCCCTTCAACATCCTCCAGCAGCGCCAGTTCCTGCTCGACTCCGGCAAGATAAGCGATCAGTTCCGTCACCGTTGGAGCATACTTGCGTTTCAGACCCTTCAGCAGCGCCAGCCGATCTTCGACCTCCTGCCGGCGCTGCGGGTCGAAGGAAAGCTTGCCGGCATAGTCGCGTAACTGCGCCGCCGTATCCTCCAGGGAATAGAGCGCCGAGCGCAGGCTGTCGGCCAGAACGCCCAGCTCGGGATCGATATTTTTCAGCGGTTCGAGGCTGTCGGCCACCCGCCCCAGCTTTTCGCAGACCGCTCCGTTCTCCCCGTAGAGCAGCTGGTACCCGCCGTTGCTGGCCGTTGCCAGTTTCTCGGCATGCTGCAGCAGCGTCCGCTCCTGCTCCAGCCCCTCGTCTTCGCCCGGCTCCAGAAGCGCGGCGCTCAGTTCCTGCTTCTGGAACCGGAGCATGTCCAGCCGCTGCTGCCGTTCCCGTTCGGCAAGCTCAAGCTTGCGCAATTGCTCGGAGACGGCATGAAACTGCTGATAGGCCTGGCGATAATCGTCAAGCAGCCGCTCATGCCCGGCAAACCGGTCCAGCAGCTCCAGATGGGTTTCCGTGCGTTGCAGGTTCTGGTGTTCATGCTGCCCGTAGATATTGACCAGGCTGCCGGTCAGTTCGCGCAGTTGGCCGAGCGGGGTCGGCGAGCCGTTGATGAAGACCCGGTTTTTCCCCGAGCGGGAGACGATCCGCCGCACCAGAAGCTCATCCCCCCCGTCGAGGCCACGTTCCGCCAGCCGTGACCGGACTGCACTCTCGCCGGAGAGATCGAACACCGCCTCGACCACCGCCTCGTCGAAACCGGTCCGGATCACCTCGCCCCTGGCCCGCCCGCCGAGCAGCAGGTTGACCGCATCGATAATGATCGACTTGCCCGCCCCGGTCTCCCCGGTCAGCACGTTGAAACCGGCGGCGAAATTGACATGCAGGCTTTCGATGATGGCAAAGTTTTTTATGATCAGATCAGTCAGCATAATGACTCAGGATAAACCTTTCTCCTTCGTAACTATTCAGCACCCTGACATCGATGCATCATTTGGCTGAGCTCCCTCCCCTTCAAGGGGAGGGCTGGGGTGGGGATAGGACGGTTCCGGCACGCTGCACCCCATCCCCCTCCCGACCTCCCCCTTGAAAGGGGAGGAGATTAAATTCTTACTCTCCTTCAACCCTGTTTCCGGAAACCGCCATCCTATCGCTCACCCCAACTCAACTTGGTGCGCAGAATCTCGAAATAATCCTTGCTGGGGCTGGTAATCAGCAAAGTCCGTGATTGCGACTTGCGGACT
This sequence comes from Geopsychrobacteraceae bacterium, assembly GCA_036396915.1. GTDB lineage: Bacteria > Desulfobacterota > Desulfuromonadia > Desulfuromonadales > Geopsychrobacteraceae > BM509. The sequence continues at coordinate 2,744 of DASWJX010000067.1, forward strand.
TCAACCAGATCGTTCGGCTGCAACTTGCGTCCGACCTGTCCGTCCGCGGTAAAGAAAACCACATCATCGGCGAACTTGACTTCGATCTGAATGCACGCCTGGTCGGAGACGATAATCGGCCGGTTGGTCAGCATATGCGGACAGATCGGAGTAATCACCAGACTGTTGATCCCCGGATAGATGATCGGTCCGCCGGCCGCCAGATTGTAGCCGGTGGACCCGGTCGGCGTGGCGATAATCAGACCATCCGCCTTGAAGGTTGTCAGGTGCGTCCCGTCGACCGAGGTCCGCATGTCGATAATCCGCGCCAGGGCCCCCTTGTTGATCACCACATCGTTGAGTACGGTATATTCTCCCACAACCCGACCGTCCCGGCAAATCGAGGCGTCCAGCATCATCCGGTCGGAGACCACGAACTGACCCCGGATCACCAGGTCGAGCATGGCGGGAAGTTCATGGCGGGTGATTTCCGTCAGAAAGCCGAGACTGCCCAGGTTGACCCCGAGAATCGGAATCGGCAGATCGCCGACCAGGCGGGCCACGGAGATCAGCGTCCCGTCGCCGCCGAGAACGATAATCAGATCGACCTGGGCCGGAATTTCATCTTCCGCATAACCCCGAACCTGCCCGACCTGTTCGGCCAGGCTGTCCTCCATCAGCACGGTTATCTGTTCCGCTTCCAGTCGGTCACGGATATCGGCGGCGGTCCGGGCCGCGTCCGGATGATTCTTTTTTGCGTAAATCCCGACCCTGTTGATCACAGTATCCATTGCAGGAGCATCCTTCAAGGGCTTGGCGTGACAGTCCATTCAGCATATCGTAAACAGCCTGCGAGAGATAGCATACCCTTTGGGCAAAGTCTATCACTTTCAACAACTTAGACTATT
>DASWJX010000068.1:0-7943 GCA_036396915.1 Geopsychrobacteraceae bacterium
CGCCAATGAAACGGAAAGGGAGAGTGCCGAGCAGTCCAAACGGAAGGTTGCGGCGATGTTCCCGGGGAAAAAAGTGGTCACCCCGATCCTGGCTGCATCAACCTTCTATCCGATCGAGGGTGACGAAAGCTACCATCAGGATTTTTACAAGAAGAGCCCGGTGCGCTATAAACTTTACCGCTGGAATTGCGGTCGGGATCAACGGTTGCAAGAGATTTGGGGCGATAGGGCGACACATTGATCCAGGCGAGGAAATTCCGGATCGAACCTGCTATGTGCTTGATTCAAAAAGGGAATACGGCAAAATTGGTCCTTGATGACAGCTTGGATCCGCCATTTTGACCATGAAATGAAAAAGGAGATGACGCTGCCGCGAGCACATCGAAATAAAAAGGTCGCACTCCTTTTTTGATTGCGACCTTTTTTGGTTTTCAGGCTCGAATCATAAAATGGTTTGATCGCCTGATGTTGTGTGGTATTGCTGTTTTTCTCCGCAGTTTATGATTCTTGTCCTGGTTCGAAGCCGGCAGGGTTTCCGTGAAGATTTGCAGTGAAAGCGTATATCGTCAATTGGTTGACAGTTCCGCCGGGTTGTGTGCGGCGGGCTTCGCTTCGCCCGAGTACTGCCGGATGTTCGATATCGATTTTGACGCCAGCCGTGAAGAGTTGCGCGGCGGCTACCGGGATTTCGTGACCTGCTGTGAATGGTTGAGCGGGTGTCGCTACAATGACTACGCGACCCATTTTTCTCCCGACAGTTTACGGGCCAAGGCCAAGATTGAGGCCAGTTCCGGCCGCCCGGTTTCCAACGGCAGTCTGATCGTTGCGGTCAGGTTTCTCGATCTGCCTCATGTGCAGCTTGGAAAAACGCCCAATATCGCCATCGCCTTTTCACGTTTCTGCTCCCGGTTTCAGGTCTCTGTTACCACATCCGTCTGATTCATCCCGCCCGGCAGTTTTTTTAACGGGGCGTCTTGACATTGCATCGCTGACAGAACATAATTCTGTAATTATGGACAATAACAGAATGATCGACGAAATCGACCACAGGATTCTCGAAATTCTTCAGGAGAAGGCACGGATTCCGAACGCCGAGGTCGCCCGCCAGGTCGGCATGGCCCCTTCGGCGGTTCTGGAGCGGATCCGCAAACTGGAGAGTCAGGGGATTATCGAAGGCTACGAGGTGCGCCTCAATCCGCGTCATTTCGGCCAGAATCTGACCGCCTTTGTCATGGTGCAGGCCAATCGCGCCGGAAACGGTCGGCTGGCCGCTGAACTGGCCGAGGTGACCGGGGTTCAGGAGGTTCATCAGATTGCCGGGGAAGACGGTTATCTGGTCAAGCTGCGGGTGGCCGATACGGAGCAGTTGGGGCGGATTCTGCGCGATGAATTCGCTGCCGTGGACGGGGTCCGGCAGACCCGCACCAGTGTAGTTTTGAATACGGTCAAGGAAACCAGGAAAATTTCACTCGATATCTGAATAGTCAGGATCCGAGAAGGAGAATAGTCACATGCCTATGTCAGCATCGTTCAAAGAGCGTCTTTTCCCCGTTGTTGAAGAGATTGCCGCACACTACGGAACCCCGTTTCATATCTATGACGAGCTCGGCATCCGCCGGACCGGCGAAGAACTCAAGCGGGCCTTTGCCGGTATCGACGGGTTTCGCGAGTATTTCGCCGTCAAGGCGCTGCCGAACCCGCGGATCCTGGAGCTGATGCGCGATATGGGCTTCGGTTTTGATTGCAGTTCGATTCCGGAACTGATCATGAGCCGTCAGGTCGGCGGCCGCGGCGAAGACATCATGTTCACCTCCAACAACACCGCTCCGGAAGAGTTTGCCGCCGCCGCTGCCGATGGCGGGTGTATTCTCAACCTGGACGATATCACGCTGCTCGACAAGGTGCCCGCCGTCCCGGATCTGATCTGTTTCCGTTACAATCCGGGGCCGCGCCGGACCGGCAACATCATCATCGGCAACCCGGTCGAGGCCAAGTACGGGGTCAGTCACGAACAGGTGGTCGAGGCCTACCGCAGGGCGCAAGCGCAGGGCGCAACCCGTTTCGGTCTGCATACCATGGTCGCGTCCAACGAACTCGATTACAGCTATATGGTCGAAACGGCCCGGATGCTGCTGGAGATCACCGAGCTGGTCAACAGCGAGCTGGGGATCCGCTTTGAGTTCGTCAATATCGGCGGCGGTTTCGGTATTCCCTACCGGCCGGAAGACACGCCGCTGAACCTGCCGGCGATGGCCGCCGAGATCACCGCGCTGTTCGCTGCCTTCAAGGAGCAGCACGGGTTCGTGCCGCACATGGTGATGGAGAGCGGCCGGTTCATGACCGGGCCGCACGGCTGTCTGATCACCACCGCGATCAACCACAAGGACACCTACCGCAAATACATCGGCGTCGATGCCTGCATGTCCGCGCTGATGCGGCCGGCGCTGTACGACGCCTACCATCATATCGATGTGGTCGGCAAGGACACTGCGGCCGGCAGCGCAGTGTACGATGTGGTCGGCTCGCTCTGCGAAAATAACGATAAATTCGCCGTGCAGCGCGAGCTGCCGACGATCGAGGAGGGCGACCTGCTGGCGATTCACGATACCGGTGCTCACGGACATGCCATGGGCTTTCAGTACAACGGGCGGCTGCGGCCCAAGGAGCTGCTGTTGCGGGCCGACGGTCGTGTCGAGCTGATCCGTCGCGAGGAGCGGAACGAGGATTATTTTGCGACCCTGACTTTTGACGAGAACGAGCTGCTCCCGTCGGGGCGCTAATGGTGATGGCGTCGCAAAAAGTCCGCCCTACGGCGTTACGGCGTTTTTTCAGGACCTCGACATACCTGATGTGTGCCTTCGCCCCTGAAAAACCACCAAGCCTTGTAGGACGAAATTTTTGCTTAGCCATCCTCCTGGTTTTTGCGAAAGCATCAATGCTGGAGAGCCGATGTCCCGTTTGACCGGTCCGCTGAAGATTGAATCGCTGGCGTACGGCGGCAAGGCCATCGCCCGATCTGACGGCAAGGTCCTGTTCGTCGCCGGTGCGGCGCCGGGCGATCTGGCCATCTGCCGGCTGACCAGAGAGAAAAAACGTCACGCGGAGGCTGAGCTGGTCGAGCTGCTGGAGCCTTCACCGCGGCGCCGAACGCCCCCCTGTCCGGTGGCCGATCGGTGCGGCGGATGCCAGTGGCAGTACCTGCCGTATGCCGACCAGTGTCGCTGGAAGGATGAGATTTTCCGAGATCTGCTGCAGCGTCAGGCGGGGGCGGATCCGCAGCGGATCCTGCCGATTGTCCCGGCGCCGCGGGAGTGGCAGTACCGCAGCCGCGTGCAGTTCAAATGCGCCCGGCGGCAGGGCCGTTTTTTAAGCGGATTTTATCGGACCGGCAGTCACGATGTCGTTGATGTCGACCGCTGTCCGGTGCTGGCGCAAGAGCTGAATGCGGTGCTGGCGCAGATCAAACCCCTGCTGGCTGCATCACCGTTTGCCGGCTCGATTCCGCAGATCGATATGGGGGTGGGGGACGACGGTCAGGTGCGCGTGGTACTTCACACGCGGGGCGATGGCCGGGCACTGGCCGCATACTGTCGTCCCGCGGCAGAGCGGGCCGGCTTCAGCCTTTTCCTGCAGTCCGAACGCCGGTCGGCGCCGCAGCATGTCTGCGGTCCGATTGATCTGCAGATCAGCGTCGACCAGCCGCCGCTGCGGCTGGGGTATGGCCCGCGCGGCTTTGCCCAGATCAATGCGCAGCAGAACCGGGCGCTGGTCGCCGCAGTGGTGCGGGCCGCGCAGCTGACCGGAAGCGAAGCGGTCCTCGATCTTTATTGCGGGATGGGAAACTTTTCCCTGCCGCTCGCGCGGCGGGCCGGACAGGTGGTCGCCGTCGAGGAGAATGCGCCTTCGATTGACAAGGGCCGTGAAAATGCCGCAGCCAACGGCATCGCAAACCTGTCCTTTGTCTGTCGGCCGGCTGACGGGTTTCTGAGCGAAGCCGCCGCACAGGCTTATTTCGACCTGGTCCTGCTCGATCCCCCGCGCAGTGGTGCCGGTTCGGTGGCGATTGAGCTGCTGCAGCACCGGCCGCGCAAAATCGCCTACGTTTCCTGCGATCCCGCCACCCTGGCCCGCGATCTGAAACTGCTGCTGGCCGGCGGTTACCGGCTGGTCTCCAGTCGCCCGTTCGACATGTTTCCCCAGACCTATCATGTGGAAAGTTTAACGGTTCTGGAACGTGACCGATAAACGGTCGCAGTGACGGCCGGTCGCATGCTGTTTTACTTGCAGTCTGCTCCCGGTCTGCTTATGATGCTTTGGTTGTGTGACAATCGTGCGGGTCGCGGCGGTCGGTCTTGCTTTGCCTGTGGCCTCTGCCCGAAATTTAATCAGGGGTCCGCGGCGCTGTGTACAAAACAGGCAGAACCAGAGGCCGCCCCTCTGTGCCAGGCTGCCGGCGGTGCTGGTTCTGACCTGCAAGTGTCTGGTTTGACCGCTTTAAATTGATTTTATTATTTTGGCTAGAAGTTGGGCAAAGTCTTTGCACTGTTGGTCCGATGCAAAATCAAAAGACAACGAGGACTGACCGTCCAGTGCAAGAATTTACACAACCAGGGTTTCAGGAGGACGTTATATGCGTAAGGTTGAAGCAATCATCAAACCGTTCAAGCTTGACGAAGTCAAGGAAGCTCTTAACGAGATCGGTATTCAGGGGATTACGGTCAGTGAAGTTAAGGGTTTCGGCCGCCAGAAGGGTCACACTGAACTTTATCGCGGCGCGGAGTATGTCGTCGATTTTATCCCCAAGATAAAAATGGAGATCATCGTCGCCGACGAAATGGTCGAACAGGTCGTCAACACCATTGCCGAGGCTGCCAAGACCGGCCGCATCGGCGACGGCAAGATTTTCGTGACTTCGATCGACGATGTCCTCAGAATTCGGACCGGCGAGCGCGGCGAAGACGCTCTCTAGTCCTTTTATCTCTTAATTTGGAAATATTTTCCACCATCTACAAAAGGAGATGTACCTAATGACGCCGACAGAAGTAGTCAAGTTTGCTGAAGACAATGACGTAAAGTTTGTTGATTTTAAATTCCTCGACTTTGTCGGGATTTGGCAGCACTTTACCACTCCGATCTGTGAATTCAGCGAAGAGACGTTTGACGAGGGGATCGGTTTCGACGGTTCCTCGATCCGCGGCTGGCAGCCGATCCATAACTCGGACATGCTGATCATGCCCGATCCGGCCACTGCCAAGATCGACCCGTTCATTGAAATGACCACCCTGAGCCTGATCTGCAATATCATCGATCCGATCACCCGCGAAGGCTACACCCGCGACCCGCGCTTCATCGCCGAGAAGGCTGAAGCCTATCTGAAATCGACCGGTATCGCCGATACCGCTTACTTCGGTCCCGAGCCCGAGTGTTTCGTCTTTGACGACGTTCGTTATGCCTCTTCGACCAACGAGTCTTTCTACTCGGTCGACTCCGTTGAGGGGATCTGGAACACCGGCCGTGAAGAATTCCCCAACCTCGGCTACAAGCCGCGTCACAAGGAAGGGTACTTCCCCTGCGCTCCGACCGACAGCATGGTCGACCTGCGTAACGAGATGATGACCGTGCTGCAGGAGGCCGGTCTGCATATCGAGTGCGGTCACCACGAAGTCGCCACCGGCGGTCAGATTGAAATCGACATGCGCTTCGACAGCCTGCTGAGCATGGGCGATAACCTGCAGTGGTTCAAGTACATCATCAAGAATGTTGCTTTCCGCAACGGGAAAACCGTCACCTTCATGCCCAAGCCGATCTACAACGACAACGGTTCCGGTATGCACTGTCACCAGTCCCTGTGGAAAGACGGCAAGAATCTGTTTGCCGGCGACGGCTACGGCGGCCTGTCCAAGATGGCCATGTACTATATCGGCGGGATCATGAAGCACGCCAAGGCCCTCTGTGCGTTTACCAACCCGACCACCAACAGCTACAAACGTCTGGTGCCCGGCTTCGAAGCTCCGGTCAACCTGGCCTATTCCAACCGTAACCGCTCCGCTTCCCTGCGGATTCCGGTCACCAATAACGACAAAGCCAAGCGGGTCGAGTACCGCACTCCCGATGCTTCCGCCAACGGCTACCTGGCCTTTGCCGCTCAGCTGATGGCCGGTCTGGACGGTATCGAGAACAAGATCGATCCGGGCCAGCCTCTCGACAAGGACATCTACGGGCTGTCTCCCGAAGAGCTCAAGGATATCCCGACGGTTGCTTCATCGCTCGAAGACGCTCTCGACAATCTCGCGAAGGACCATGAGTTCCTGCTCAAGGGTGACGTTTTCACTGAAGACGTTATCGACATGTGGATCAGCTACAAACGTGCTGCCGAGGTCGATCCGGTGCGGATGCGCCCCTGTCCTGAAGAATTCGCCCTCTACTTCGACTGCTAGTCGGAGCAGTGTCCAACGCAAACAGCCCCCGGCAGCCGCCGGGGGCTGTTTCAATAAAAACCCTTGTTTTTTAATGAAATACCTGTATAGTGTCCGACGTTCTGGTTAACGTACCAGCGGAACATCCCCTTCGGACAGCTGGCACATGTGTGCTGTTCCCGCTTTATCGATCTCTGACCCCGCCCTGACCCGGCAGCTCTTCAGGTTGGCGACGATACGTTAGTTTGCTTCCATAATTCTCCAGTGGATTCAGATTTAAGCCAAAATAGGTGCCTGTACCGGATGTCCGGTGCCGCGCCAACCTGATGTGCACCGGCCGTTCATTTTTGGGACATCTGTTTGTTCCTGCGTCCGTCACAACGACTTCTTCTCTGTTCTGCCGCGGAACTGCAAGCCGACCCTGGTCTGCTGCTGACCTTCCGTGGCGTGAAGCGGAGACAAAGGAACAGCAATGTCATTTGCAGAACTCCAGCTCCATCCCCCGATCCTCAAAGCGATTCATGAATGTGGTTACACCACACCGACCCCGATTCAGCAGCAGGCGATCCCCGCCGCCATGGACGGCAAGGACCTGATTGCCAGCGCCCAGACCGGCACCGGGAAAACCGCCGCCTTCATGTTGCCGGTTCTCCAGAAACTCTACACCAGTGTGAAAAACCCCAAGGGCGCGCCGCGGGTCCTGGTTTTGACCCCGACCCGAGAACTGGCCGGTCAGGTCACCGAGGCGACCCGTACGTACGGCAAGTATATGAATTTTCGCAGCACTTTTATCCTCGGCGGCATGCCCTACCGCAATCAATTTCGCGATCTGTCCAAGCCGATCGACCTGGTGGTCGGCACCCCCGGTCGCCTGCTCGACCATGTTCAGCGCGGCAGCCTCGATCTGTCCTGTATCGAGATCCTGATCCTGGATGAAGCCGACCGGATGCTCGATATGGGTTTTCAGGAGGATATGGAGAAGATTATCGGCAAAACCCCGGCGAACCGGCAGACCCTGTTTTTTACCGCGACCATGGACAATGCCATGGCGAAACTGGCCGGCAAGATGCTGAAAAATCCGCTGCGGATCGACATCGCCGGAAAAAAGAATACCCTCGACAGCATAGAGCAGCGCCTGCATGTGACCGACAGCCTGAGACATAAACAGCAGTTGCTGGAACATCTGGCGCAGGATGAAACGCTGACCCAGGCGATCGTCTTTTCCGCCACCAAAAGGGATGCCGACAGTTTGGCCAAGGAATTGACCAGCAACGGCCACAATGCAGCGGCCATGCATGGCGACATGAACCAGAGCGCGCGTAACCGGACCTTGCGCAGGTTGCGCGAAGGGCGGGTTCGGCTGCTGGTTGCCACCGATGTTGCGGCCCGCGGCCTCGATATCCAGGGGATCAGCCACGTGATCAACTTTGATCTGCCGCAGTCGGCCGAAGATTATGTGCACCGGATCGGCCGCACCGGTCGGGCCGGAGCGACCGGCATCGCGATCTCTTTCGCATCACGGGCCGA
>DASWJX010000069.1:0-43741 GCA_036396915.1 Geopsychrobacteraceae bacterium
TTTCATTCTACTTTCCAATCCGGATTTCGCTGAGCTGCTTGCCGCGCGGACGCGCAACGAGGTCATCCATCTGCTGGCCAAAAGCGCCGGTTCGCTCGGGATGGTCGGCGGCCAGGTGGTCGACATGGAATCGGAAGGGAAAGAGATCGATCTGCCCACGCTGGAATATATTCATAGCCACAAAACCGGGGCCCTGATGCTGGCCTCAATTGAGTGCGGAGCGGTCATCGGCGGGGCTTCGCCGGAGCAGCGCAAGGCCCTGGTCCGCTATGGACAGGCCGCCGGGCTGGCTTTTCAGATCGCGGACGATATCCTCGATATCGTCGCCGATCAGGACGTGCTCGGCAAGAATATCGGCAGCGACCAGGAACGAAGCAAGGCGACCTATCCGGCCCTGCTCGGTCTCGGCGAGTCGCGGCAAAGGGCTCGCGAGCTGAGGGATATTGCCCTGACGGCGCTTGACAGTTTCGGTGCATCCGCGCAACCATTGCGGGACATTGCCGGTTATATCGTTGATCGCTCGTTCTAAAGTACACAATGATCAGGTCCGGCGCCGGTTCCGCGGCGGCAGATCATGCCCGGGCCGGGCAATCACCGCTGCCGGCCAACGGGCAGTTCCGGATAGGGCAGCAAGCTACAGAGGGACATACATGAGTCAGATTTTACCCCAGCTCGATTCTCCGGCAGCGTTACGACAGCTGTCGCGCAGCGAACTTGCCCGGCTTGCCGAGGAACTGCGTCGGCAGATTGTCGCTACGGTTTCCAGAAACGGCGGGCACCTCGGTTCCTCGCTGGGCGTTGTCGAATTGAGTATCGCCCTGCACCGGGTCTTTAATTCCCCCAAAGACAAGATTATCTGGGATGTCGGCCATCAGGCCTATGCCCATAAGCTGTTGACCGGCCGACTGGAGCGTTTTCATACGCTGCGCCGGCTGGATGGCATCAGCGGTTTTCCGAAGCGCCAGGAGAGCGAGCACGACGCCTTTGGTGTCGGCCACTCAAGCACCTCCATATCGGCAGGACTGGGATTCGCCGCGGCGCTTGATCTGGCCGGGGGGCATGAGCGGGTCATCTCGGTCATCGGCGACGGTTCGCTGACCGGGGGGATGTCTTTTGAGGGATTGAATCATGCCGGGCATTTGAAGAAGAAGCTGATCGTTATCCTCAACGACAACGAGATGTCGATCTCGCCGAATGTCGGCGCCCTTTCTTCCTTCCTCAGTCGCAAAATGTCCTCGGATCTGTTTGTCCGCTTCAAGAAAGAAACGGAAAACCTGCTCAGCCACGTTCCCGGTTTCGGTAAAGATCTCGTCAGCCTGGCGAAACGTGCCGAGGAATCGCTGAAAGGTTTTATCACGCCCGGCATGCTGTTCGAGGCGTTCGGTTTCGATTACTTCGGACCGTTGGACGGCCACAATATTGCCGAACTTGAAGATACTCTGACCAATCTTGCCCAGATCGACGGACCGGTTCTTCTGCACATCGCAACGAAAAAGGGGAAGGGTTTCGCCCCCGCGGAGCGAAACCCGCCGAAGTTCCATGGCGTCGGTCCTTTCAACCCGGAAACCGGCGAAGTCCTGGCGGTCGAGGGCCAGGCGGCATCCTATACCTCGATTTTCGGCCGGACGCTGATCGAGCTGGCCGAGCAGGATCAGCGCGTTGTCGCCATTACCGCCGCGATGACGGAAGGGACCGGCCTCAAGGCCTTCTCGGAGCAATTCCCCGAGCGGTTTTTTGATGTCGGTATCGCGGAACAGCACGCGGTCACTTTTGCCGCCGGCATGGCCTGCCAGGGCTTGAAGCCCGTCGTTGCCGTCTATTCCACGTTTTTACAGCGGGCCTACGACAGTGTGCTGCACGATGTCTGTCTGCAGAATCTGCCGGTTACCTTCGCTCTCGATCGGGGTGGTTTGGTCGGCGCGGACGGACCGACCCATCATGGTGTCTTCGATCTTTCGTTCCTGCGCCATATCCCGAACCTGACCTTTGTCGTTCCGCGTGACGAAGTCGAACTGCAGCGGGCCATGCTCACCGCCAGCCGCTTCGATGGTCCGTTTGCCTACCGTTACCCGCGCGGCAGCAGCCAGGGGCTGGCGCTTGACGGACCGATCGAAGCGCTGGAAATCGGCAAGGGGCAGGTGCTGCGCGACGGCAAGGATGCGGTCATCTTTGCCGTGGGGACCATGGTAGCGGAGGCTCTTGCCGCGGCGGAACAGCTGTCCGGCAGCGGCATTGAGGTTGCGGTGGTCGACCCGCGCTTCATCAAGCCGCTCGACAGCGAGCTGATCTGCTCCAGAGCGGCCGCAGCTTCCCTGGTGGTGACGGCGGAAGAGAATGTGTTACAGGGCGGGTTCGGGTCATCGGTTCTGGAGCTGCTGGCCGATGCCGGGATCACCTGTCCGGTGCTGCGGATCGGGATTCCCGATCGGTTTATCGAACAGGGAAGCCAGGCGGAATTGCGCGCCCTGTTGCAGATCGATGCGGCCGGACTGGTCGAGAAGATCCGTGCCGCCGTCGCTCAGGAGGATAAGGCCGTCGCAAGTTGACGAGGCGCTCGGACGGCTGAAAAACCACGGACCGCTTCGCAGGGCAGCGGTCCGTGGTTTTTCAGCGCTTTTCGATGCGGATCGATTGCAGAATTTTCTCCGCGGACTCTCTGTCCTGGCGGTTCTCCAGGTAATCCGTATAGTAAAAATAAAACCAGTAGGGCGAGACAAAGCCGACGATGCCGGTGAATGCCATCGGCTTGTCGTGATGTTTGTAGCGGGCATCGAAGCGCTGCGCGTACCAGGCTCCGGCAACGGCAACCTTCGAAGGTTGCGTCGTCAGTTCGGTTACCCCTTCCTCCTGACCCAGGGATTCAGCGGCATAGCGGGCCGACAGCTTGATCGTTTTATCGCTCGGCGCCCGTTCTCCCTGGCTTAACGGGCTGAAATCGAGACTCATGAAGGCATGGCTGTGCGGATTGAAAAGCAGCGCTTCGTTGCTTTCAAATCGTGCGCGAGCGGCTTTTTGCAACTGGTCCCTGCTGGGATGGCGGCCTTTTTGGGCGGCATCATGCTCAATATGCTCCGCCATCTCATCGACCAGAAACTGCGGCGGATCCGGATTCGAAACCCAGCCGGGCGGAACCTCGAAGTGCACTCTGAGCTTGCTGGAAATAGCGACAGTCTCGGCAGACAGGGGGCTTGCGACGAACAGCAGGAGAACCGCGATAAGCGCAAAAGGTTTCATGACCACCTCCGAAAAAGAGTTGTTACTGAAAAGGGTATCCGCTGCCCCCCGCTTGTCAAACGGAGGGAGCCGCGCCGCGCCGCACATCCCCGCAAGGCATTGTGGACGAAATTAATCAGATCGATACCGGTTAAAACAGAGTCGGGACTTGCCCTGCGTCTGTATACATGGCACTTTAATCAGTAGCAGTGCTTACCATCGTACACCCTGAGGAGTCTTTATGGCACGCAAGCTGTTTATTGCCGCAACGGGACAAAATAGCGGGAAAACCACCACCAGCCTTTCGCTGATGCACATGGCGCTGAAGAAATATGATCGCGTCGGTTTCATCAAGCCGATCGGCCCCAAACCGGCCATGCTGGACGGGGTTTCCGCCGACAAGGACGCCGTGTTGATGGCGCGGGTCTTCGGCCTGGAAAAAGACCTGCCCCTGATGTCGCCTTTTGTCCTCCACCCGGGTGATACCCGCAGGGTTCTTGACGGGGAGATTTCCAGGGAGAAGATCGCCAGGCAGATGCTCGATGCGATTGCCGAACTGGACGCCAGAAATGATTTCCTGATTATCGAGGGCGCCGGGCACTCCGGCGTCGGCTCCCTGCTCGGTTGCTGTAATGCCAAGGTCGCCAAGGATGCCGGCGCTTCGGTGCTGCTGGTGACCGGCGGCGGGCTGGGCAATGTCGTCGATGCCGCCCATATGAATCTGGCTCTCTTTGAGAAACAGCAGGTTCCGGTGAAGGCCGCCCTGGTCAATAAAATCATTCCCCGCAAACGGGAACAGACCCTGCGCTATCTCGAAATGGCTTTTCAGGACCAACCATTCAAGGTCATCGGCGGCTTCAATTACCAACCGATCCTGGCAAATCCGACCATGCGCCGGATCGCCGGCGTCCTCGATATTGAACTGCATGCCACCGAAGACGAGGCGCAGCGGATCGTTCATCATCTGCAGATCGGCGCCGCCAGCGCCCAGCGCGTGGCGGGGCTGCTGAGAGAGGCGACGCTGGTCATCGTCAACAGCAGTCGCGACGAACTGATGGTGACCCTGGCCAATCTGTATCAGATCGATGAATATCGAGACAAGCTGGCCGGCATCATCATTCCGGGCGTCGGTCCCATCAGCCGGATCACCCAGCAGATCATCGACAGCAGCGGCATTCCTTACATGCGGGCCGGCCGCACCTCGACGGATGTCTTTGAAGTGATCAATGACGATGTCTCCAAGCTGGTCGCGGAGGACACGCAAAAGATCGATCTCATCAAAAAACTGGCCGAGCAGCGATTTGATTTTGACGCGATAGATGCATTACTCGACTAAAATGTGGTAGACTGCGGCCAATTTTTAACAATGTGTTACCAGCCTGCACTTTGAAAGGGATTTTATGAAGATACGGGTTAGATATCGCAACGGAAGATTACAGGTGGTTGAACAGGAACAACGTGATGACGATTACGATGATCTGGACTTTTTCGACATGCAACGGATCAACTGGTCGTCGCTCGGTGTCGATCCGATCCGCAGCATGATTCGTGGCGGCTACGACGTTTCGAAGATCCGCGGACAATTCAAGAAATAATACTTTCGCAAGAAAGCAAAATAGCCGATGGCTAAGCAAAAAGCGCCAAATGCAAGGCGCGCAATTGTCGAGCAATGAGACGTACTTACGTACGTCGAAGCAGCGAGAACAATGGCAGCAACGCAGCAGTTGGTGAGTTTTTGCGACGCCATCAAGAAATAACAGCGAGTGCCCTCAATCAAAAGGCCTATCCGCGCGGATAGGCCTTTTTTTACGTCTGCAGCCATCCCCTCAATCAAGCAGGTCCGCCAGACATTTCTGATCCAGGCAGTAGTGCAGGGCGGTATCCCGGTCGATCTTTCTCAGTTTCACCAGATTGGCAAGGCTGGCATCCAGCGAGAAAAATTCCTCGGAGGCCACCAGGTGGTTGCGGATCTGATGACCTTTCCCCTCGCGGATCAGGTTGGCGACCCGGTAGCTGTTGGAGAGCTTTTCGTAGGCCGGAATTCGCCCCCGGCCGTCCCGCGTTTTAACCAGCCTCTGGTTGAACGCCAGCAGCAGGTTGTCCGCCAGCTGGATACGTATCTGCTGCTGCTGGTCGGCGGGAAAGACATCGATAATCCGATTTATGGACAAAATGCTGTTGTTCGCATGCAGGCTGCTCAAAACCAGGTGCCCGGTGTCCGCGGCCTCCAGCGCGATGGCGATACTCTCCCGGTCCCGCATTTCACCGATCAGGATGACATCGGGCGATTCCCGGTAGATGCGTTTCAGGCCGGAATGGAAGGAGTGCGTGTCGATGCCGACCTCACGCTGGTTGACATTGCTGTTTTTGTGCTGGTGGAGGTATTCGATGGGGTCTTCGATGGTGATAATATTGCGCCTGCACTTGGTGTTGATGATATCGATCATCGCCGCCAGCGTCGTGCTCTTGCCGTGACCGTTCGGCCCGGTGACCAGAATCAGCCCCTGCGATTTCAGCGCATAGCTTTCCAGCCAGGCCGGAAGGTTCAGTTCCTTCAAGGAGGGGATATCTTCAATGATATGGCGGATGGCTATCGAAATGGTATTGCGCTGGTAATAGATGTTGATGCGAAAGCGGCCGAGTGTCGCATCGGTCAGGGCGAAATCGATCTCTTTCGTCTCCTGGAATGCCTCCAGCTGAGCTTTGCTCAGCAAGGCTCGGGCATAGATTTCAACCTGTTCCGGGGTCAGTATCGGTGCCGTGAGACGAACGAGCTCGTTGTTCTGTTTCAGGCTCGGGATGGCGCCGGCGACCAGTAACAGGTCGGACGCCGATGAGCGACTGAGAGACGCGCAAAGAGACCAGATGCTCGGATATTCGGTTGCGACTGCAACCGTTCTTTGCTGGGAGGCGGGGAAGGGATCGATCAGCATGAAACCTTCTTCCGGCAGGTTGTTTTTTCTTTCCCCCAATTCGCGAAAGGCCAGAGCCAACTGGTAGGCCGGGACAACCGTCGGTTTGATCTGTCGGCCGAGGAGGAAGGGGAGTTCCTCGAGGATCAGGTTGTCGCCGGGATCGGCCACCGCGAGAATGACCCTTTTTTGATCATCGAAAGCGACCGGGATGGCCTGGTAGGTTTTCATCTGCTCGAAGGTCAGAAGACCCAGCGCTTCCGGCAGGAAACGCATGCCCAGCAGGTTGACGACCGGATGGTTCAGTTGCCCGGAAAGATATTCCACCAGCTTGTCGGCTTCGAGACAGCTCATTTCAACCAGTTTTGAACCCAGGCGCCCGCCGGTCTGATTTTGCCGGCGCAGGGCATTTTGCAACTGGTCGCTGGTCAGGATCTGCTCGTCGATCAGCGTCTCGCCGAGCTTTTTTCGCGATGAGCGTGTTCTGTTCTCCTTCATGACTCCCTCCCTGGCGCGGCTGGAAAATAAATTCAGGACTGCAGGATTTAATTTTATCAGACAGGGAGACCCGGCGCATCTCTCCAGCCCTTTGACATAACAGGAGTTTTTTCGCCGTGTAACGGCCGGCGATCATTTTCGGGCTAAAAATGTTATATTGGTGGTATGAAGAAACTGCATACGTTCGGCTTATGGGATCGTCCGCAGGCGGTCCTGCTGAAGGAAATATTTGCCGGGGAGGGGATCGACTGCCTGGTCCGCAATGCGGATCTTGCCGTTGCGGCAGGGGAAATTCCGATCACGGAATGCTTCCCCGAGCTCTGGGTGATCGATAATGAAGCCTTTCCCAGAGCCCGGCTGCTGATGGACGGCTGGCTGAAGAACGACTCCGCCGAGGCAGCCCCCTGGTCGTGCCCGGGCTGCGGCGAGGTTCTGGACGGCAACTTCGGCGCCTGCTGGTCTTGCGGCCGCTGTCGCGATTGACCCGGCAGCAGATTGAGTGATGATGGAGTGATGATTGAGTGATTGCCGTTAATATGGCAAAGTGCTATAGATACGCTCTTGCCTACCACAAGACTTTTCTTGTGGTATTTTCGTTTGCAGAGGGTCATATGCAGATCGATGAATTGGCGCGTAACATAAAAACCGGCCGGCCGCCGACGGTTCTCGATGTCCGCAGCGGTTCTGAGTATCGCTCAGGGCATATCCCCGGCGCTGTCCACGCACCGCTGTTGAAAATCCTGTTGCGGCGGGTGACATTGCCCGGCGACAAGGAGCAGCTGCTGGTGTTGACCTGTGAACATGGGCCGCGGGCGCTACTGGTGAAGTCGCTGCTGAACAAGGCCGGATATGCCAGGGTCGAGATGCTTGACGGCCACATGACCGGCTGGCGTCAGGCGCGCTTGCCCCTGGAAGTTTTAAGCTGAACAGAAAAGAGATGACAGATGATTATTGACTGGTATCCGGGGCACATGAAAAAGGCGCGGCAGCAGATTATCGATGTCTTGCCGACCATCGACGTTTTTATCGAAATTCTCGATGCCCGCCTGCCGGTCAGCAGCTCCAATCCGATGCTGGAGAAGCTGCGCCGTGACAAACCCTGCGTGAAAATCCTGAATAAAAATGATCTGGCCGACCCGGAGGTGACCCAGGCGTGGGTCCGCTATTTTGAGCGGCAGAACGGGGTCCGTGCCCTGCCCATCGAGGCGCGGCAGCATCAGGAGGTCGCGCGCATCATCAAGTTGTGCCGGATCCTGGCTCCCAACCGGGGGCGGCCGGGCCGTTCCTTGCGGGCGATGGTGGTCGGCATCCCCAATGTCGGCAAATCGACCCTAATCAACACCCTGGCCGGCCGGAAGATCGCCCGGGTCGGCGACAAACCCGCTATCACAACCTGTCCGCAGCAGATCGATCTGCGCAATGGCATCCTGCTCTCCGACACGCCCGGCCTGCTCTGGCCGGTGATGGACAACCCCGCCGGCGCCAGCCGTCTGGCGACCAGCGGCGCCATTGGCGACAGCGCCATCGATTATGTCGCGGTTGCCCAGTTTGCCATGGATTTCATGCTGGAACACTATCCGGAGGCCGTGGCGGAACGCTACCGCTTAACCGAAAAACCGCAGAGCGCCATGTCCGCTCTGGAAGAGATCGGTCGCCGGCGCGGATGTCTGGTCAGCGGCGGCGACATCGATCTGCACCGGGCCGCTGAAATTTTTCTGCGGGAATTGAGGGCCGGCCTGCTCGGCCGGATCAGTCTGGAAACTCCGCGGGACATCATGGTCGAGAGTCGGGATGAGCCTGCCGCAACGGTTTAACTGCACGCTGTGCGGGCATTGCTGCCTGCATCTGGTCGATGCCTACCAGGGCTGTGTCAGCGACGCCGATCTGCAGCGCTGGCAGGCCGCCGGGCGAGAGGATCTGCTGGCCTGGGTTGAAACCCTCGATCTGGGGCATGACAACCTGCTACATATGGTCTGGGTGCATCCGGAGACCGGGGATAATGTCGAGCGCTGTCCCTGGCTGCTCGATATGCTCGGCGGGCAGGGGCATCTCTGCGGCATCGATGCGGTCAAGCCCGACTACTGCCGCGCTTACCCCGAGCACCGCCGGCACGCGCAAGACACCGGCTGTTCAGGCTATTTATCGAAACGGAAGGGCTGATTCAGTTCGGCTGTCCCAGGCCGGTCAGTCTGCCGCGCAGCTCCCGCAGGATGCTCCTGGCCCTGGTCCGGTTGTCGCTTCCGATCCGCAGCAACAGTTTCTGTCCCGCCGAACGTTCTTCCAGCTCAGGATCCGCATATTTATACACGATCAGCGGCTGAACGACCCCGATCGGCTCCTTGGGCTCCGGGGTGTCCAGCAGGTGGTCGATGACCGCAACGAAACGGTCGTTGAAATGACCTTTCGGATAGCCCAGTTCCCGATAAGCCTCCTGGAACAGATCGTAATAGCGGACATAAATCGAAACCGCCGGTTCGATGCCGAGCGTTTCAACCAGTTGCAGGTAGGGCGTGTAGCGTTTGGCGTTTTCCGGGCTGATACTGCCGCCGGCCGCCAGGAATTTACCCTGCGGCGGACGGACCGGCAGGTGCCGTGCCGAAATCCGTTTCTCCGGCAGGCTGTCGACAGTGACCACAAAGCGTTGAATGAAATTTTGCAGATGGAGCAGAGCGAGCAGCTGTTGCTCCTGGAGCATGCGGTGCAACATCTGCTGCAGGGTTTCGTCGCTTTCGGAAAGGGTGGGCAGCGCTTGGTCGCCGTCCGCCTCCGCTTCGGCGCTTGCAAGCGGTTCGGTCGGCGGAGCTGGTGTGGCCACCGGATACCGAACGACGGGCTCTTCGGCTGTCGAGGTGGTCTCCTCGCCGGCCGGCATCTGGACCTCCTGCCGCGGATGGAACAACGGCTGGTCGTAAAAGATGAAGGCCAGACCGACCAGGACCGTCAGAACCGCAGCCCAGAAGATGAACGATTTCATAACGATATCCTTGCTGCGTCAGAGGGTGTTGGGAAATCTTATCTTCATCTCGATTCATGTCAATTTTTTCCGGCCAGGTTTTCGCTCCGGTCCCGTCGCCGCCAGGCGGGCGGCGCGCTCTGTTAAGGACTGAAGGTCAGCGCCGCCCACCAGGCCGCGCCGACAACCCCCGCACTTGCCAGCGCCAGAATCCGGTTGAGACGGTTGCCGGGACGCCCATAGCGGCCGATGAAATTTTCCGCAATAAAACCGATCCCGAATCCGCACAGGAAGCCGAACAGGTGCGCACCGAGATCGGTGCGTTCGCCGGTCGCGCCGAGCAGGGCGAGCAGGCCCAGGGCTGCCGCTATCGGCAGCGGCCAGCGCCGCCGCAGATTGTGCCGGTAGCGCACCAGGCTGAGTGCGGCGAGAATGCCGACGGCGCCGAAAATTGCGGTCGAGGCTCCGACCGCGCGGTGGTCCGGGTGCTGGAGCATGCTGTTCAGCAGATTGCCGAGGATCCCGGAACCGAGCAGCAGGCTCCAGGCCAGACCGGAGCCCAGATCGCGGCAGAGCCGGACAATGAAAACCCCGCCGATCAGCAGATTGCCGAGCAGATGAAGCCAGTCGGTATGCAGGCACAGGGCGGTCACCAGTCGCCACCAGTCGCCGCGCATGATCTTTCCGGCGTGCGCATTGCCGATCAGGCTCCAGTCGACCGGCGCATGCCCGGCCAGGTTGATGTCGAGCAGGGTCAGATTGTGAAAGGTGGCCAGCAGTATCAGCACCGAGAGGGTCGCCAGGCGGTTCTCCACCAGGGGCGTTTCCGGCGGCAGCGGGGGGGGCCAGTTGCGGTTCTCTTCTTCGAAACGGCGCAGTTCCTCCAGGGCCCTTTGGAAGTCCCCGCTCGCGACCAGCAGCTGTCGCCGCCCCCCGTGCTGGCGATCGCGATAGGGGATCCGCCGCGCCGCCAGAACCAGCGACCAGCGATGCGCCTGGCGTTTTGACAGGCCGCTGCCGGCCGGTCCGTCGCAGAGTTCCGGCGGGATCTCCAGCCAGCTTTCTTCGGAAATTTCAGGGGGTCGGGTCTGCAGTTCCATGTAAGCATCATCGCAGATGACGGCGATTCCGTCACCTGTAAATCATCCTTCAATGGGAAGTCGCCGGCCAGCTACAGTTGATGAGAAATATACAGCATGCGACCCAAGCGCTTGTTTAAGCGATGAAAGTCGCTCATAAACTTCTCTGCCGCGCCGCTTGCGCCGCTTGACAGTCCGGTTTTTTCCTGATAGTTACTTTACGATAACTATAAGGAAGGGTTCACCATGCACGCTCTGACCAACCGGCAACAGCAGGTCTACGATTTCATTGTCGAACACAGCAGCCGTCACGGCTATCCGCCGACCTTGCAGGAGATCGCCCGGCAGTTGGGCGTGTCGGGCAATCTCGGCATTATCCGGCACCTGAAGGCCCTGGAGAAAAAAGGCTACATCCGGCGCAACAGCGGCACCTCCCGTGGCATCGCCCTGCTGCGGCCGAGCCGGACGGTCTCTCTGCCGCTGGTCGGCGAGGTGCGGGCCGGGACGCCGCAACTGGCGGTTGAGGAAATCGAGGAGTTTTTGGCGGTCGACGCCGCACTGGTCAGGTCGAGCGATTCATTTTTGCTGCGGGTCAAAGGCGATTCGATGATCGAGGCCCATATTCTCGATGGCGATATGGCGATCGTGCAGCCGCGGGCCGCGGCGGAAAATCGGGACATCGTCGTGGTCCTTCTGGCGGGGGAGGCGACCCTCAAGCGGTTTTTTCGCGAGCCGGGGCAGATCCGCCTCCAGCCGGAAAATGCCGCGCTGCAGCCGATTCTGGTGCGGCCGGATGAGGAGTTCCGGATGATCGGCAAGGTCACCGGCATTTTCCGCCTGCTGGGCGCATAGCCATGCGGGACATCGTTGAAAACTTGCGGGTCGGGGTTGTGCATGGACCGGGCCGGCGGATCCGGCCGGTCTGGTTTGACCTGAACCGTCGAAAACACAACATCCTGCAGATCACCAATGTCTGGCGGGACCGCTGCGGCGAAACCCGGCTGATCCATTTCCATGTGACGGATGAGGGCGCCCTCTATGAACTGGTTTACAACCTGACGACAACCAGCTGGAATCTGGAGAGGATTGAGGCCCTGTGAGGCACCCTGTCATCATGCATATCGACATGAACGCGTTCTTTGCCGCCGTCGAACAACAATCGAACCCGGCCCTGCGGGGCAAGCCGGTGGCGGTGACCGGCCGCGAGAAACGGACGGTGATCCTGACCGCATCCTATCAGGCGCGTGAGCAGGGCATCAAAACCGGCATGCGGGTCGATGAAGCTCTGCGGGCCTGTCCCGAGCTGATCATCGTCCCGGCCAACAACCGTCTCTATACCCATGTCTCTTCCGGGGTTATCGACATCTTCAACGACTACACACCAAGCGTCGAGGTCTTCTCCATCGACGAAGCGTTTCTCGATGTCAGCGGTTCGCTGAAGATGTTCGGCGGGGCGCAGCGGATCGCCTACCTGATCAAGTCGCGGATCAAGGTTCGTTTCGGCATCACCTGCTCGGTCGGCATCGCCGCCAATAAATTACTGGCGAAGCTGGCTTCGGGGATGCAGAAGCCGGACGGCCTGACGACAATCGATCCTTCGAACGCGGCGGCGGTCCTTGAAGACCTGCCGGTCGGAGCCCTGTGCGGCATCGGTCGGCAAACGGTCCGCCGTCTGAACCTGATCGGTGTCTTCAGCTGCGGACAACTGGGCCGCTTCCCGCTGTCGCTACTGCGCAGACAGTTCGGCATTGTCGGCGACCGGCTGCGGCTGATGGGGCAGGGCATCGATCCGCGTCCGGTGCTTGCGCCGGAGCAGGAAGCGCCGATCAAATCGGTCGGGCACAGCATGACGCTGCGCCGGGACATCAGCGATCCCGAAGCCATCCGCCGTTTTCTGCTGCAGCTTTCCGAGATGGTCGGAAGGCGCGCCCGGCGTTACGGGGTGTTCGGCAAAACCGTGACCCTGACCCTGCGCTACGCCGATTTTCAGACCTTCAGCAAACGCCGGACCGGCAGCGAGGCGATCAATCGCAGCGACAGCATCTATCAGGCCGGACTGCGGATCCTGGAGGGGCTGAACCTTCGGCAGCCGCTGCGCTTGATCGGGATCAGCCTCAGCGGCCTGCAGTTTCAGGCGGAGCAGTACGCCCTGTTCCCCGAAGAGCGAAAACGGCAGCAGCTGACCGCATCGCTCGATATCGTCAACGGCCGCCACGGCGACTTCACCGTGATGCCCGGCAGCCTGCTCGACGAAAAAGGCAAGGGCAGTCACGTCATCTCCCCCGCCTGGCGGCCGGAGGGGATCAGGAATATCAACGTCCTTTAGTGCATGGATCGTCCGCCGCCCGGGAAGCGCCGCAAACGGGCAAACCGCAAGGCAGGAGAAACCCATGAAACTATCTGCCGGAGTTCAGGCTGTGCTGTCGACGTTTCTGTTCCTGTGGCTGCTTGCGGCCACGGGTTCCGCAGCGGCTGGCGATGCCCTGGTCATCGATGACTTCAACGCCGGACTGAAGCCGAACTGGAAAATAAAAACGTTCAAAGGGCAGACGCACTACTCCGTCATCGACCAGGACGGCGAAAGGGTATTGACGGCCCTGAGCACTGCGGCCGCCTCCGCCCTGGTCTTCGAAAAAACCTACAGTTTGCGCGACTATCCGGTGCTGTCCTGGCGCTGGAAGGTGGCAAATATTCTCGCCGGCGGCGACGCCCGCAGCAAAGCCGGCGACGACTATCCCGCGCGCATCTACGTGGTTTTCCCGCACTGGTTCTTCCCGAAGACCCGCAGCATCAATCATATCTGGGCGAACAAGCTGCCCAAGGGGGCGCACCTTCCCAGCAGCTACACCGCCAACTCCGTCATGGTGGCCGTGCAAAGCGGTCCTGAACAGGTCGGTCGCTGGATCAGGGAGCGGCGCAACGTGAGAGACGACTACCGCGGAATATTCGGTACCGAGCCGCCCGCGGCAGGGGCCATCGCCATCATGACCGACACGGACAATACCGGTGGCACGGCACGTGCCTGGTACGACGACCTCCGCCTTGAAAAGGAGTAGGCAGAGCCCATCGCTTCAGGGACGGGTTCTGCCTACTCCGCCTCTCGCTGACTTCATGGGGCCACGGATCTGGACCCGTAAATCCGGATCGATCGTGAGGGAAATATGGAGCTGATGTGATCCCTGGCGGCGGCAGCAAAAAAAAAGGCCATCCGTAGCGCTACGGATGGCCTTTTCATTGTCTGGTGCGGATGGGGAGACTCGAACTCCCACGCTGTTAAGCACACGCCCCTCAAGCGTGCGTGTCTACCAATTCCACCACATCCGCGAACTGCTGTTAATCCTGGTGTTCCGGGGTCTGACTCCCTCCGCCAGCTGGGCGAAGGGTTGTATATATACTGAATTGCTCAGACGACTGTCAATAAAAATTGCCGGCGGTTTTTACTTTTTTTCCTCATCAACCGGGGCTGCGGGCTGTTCCTCGCCGGCCGGTGCCGTAACCGGCTCGGTCGCTGCCGGATTGAACCCTTCAGGCGCCTGTGCCGCGGGCAGATTCACCGAGCTGGGCATGACGGTTTTGGAGGCCGGAGAACTGTAGAAATAGGCGAGGGTCAGACTGGTCAGCATGAAGATGACTGCCGCCGCCGCGGTGACCTTGCCCATGAAGCTGCCGCCGGAGGACGATCCGAACATGGTGTTGCTGGAACCCGCTCCAAAGGACGCGCCGGCCTCCGCGCCTTTACCCATCTGCAGCAGGACAATGACGATAAGGGCGATACTGACAGTGATGTGCAGTGCGATCAGAAGTGTCGACATTAAATAGCTCCTCTATTCCTTGAATGGCCTTGAACCGGAGCAAACTAACACAGAACCTTGAATCTGCAAAGAGGAAATTAATCCGGCGGTCATTTCGCTTCGACTGTCGGTAACGCGCTTGCGGTCCGGGGCCGGACCGATTTTCTGCTTGTAAAAGCCGGGGTACTGTGGAAAATTGCTCTTTTGTTCAAAACCTTTTGATTTCAGGCGGTTTTATGTATCTCAAACAGTTCGGTTTTCAGGAAAAGCCGTTTCACATCACGCCCAACCCGCGCTTTATTTTCCTGAGTAAAAACCACAAGGATGCCTTTGCGCATCTACTGTACGGCATCCGCCAGAGGGTCGGCTTTCTGTCGCTGACCGGCGAGGTGGGGACCGGCAAGACCACGGTGCTGCGAACCCTGCTCGGCCAGTTGGGGGACGAGGAGTACCGTCTGGCGCTGATCCTGAATCCCTGTCTGTCGGCGCTGGAACTGATGGAGACCATCCATCGCGAGTTTTCCCTGGCCTGCCCGGACCGGCGCAATCTGGGCCAACTGCATGAATCGTTGAACCGCTTTCTGCTGGAGCAGCGCGAGGCCGGGCGGACGGTGGTGCTGGTGGTCGACGAGGCGCAGAACCTTGAACCCGCGGTTCTGGAACAGTTGCGGCTGCTCTCCAACCTGGAGACCGAAACCGACAAGCTGATTCAGATGGTGCTGGTCGGCCAGCCCGAGCTGGAGGCACTGTTCGACCGGCCGGATCTGCGCCAGTTGCGGCAGCGGCTGGTGGTCCGTTATCGGCTGCTGCCGATGGATGCCGAGGACAGCGAGGCTTATATCCGCCATCGGCTCAAGGTTGCCGGCTGGCAGGGGGGCAGCCTGTTCGATGCCAGGGCCTTGAAAACGATCTACCGTTTGACCGGCGGCACGCCGCGGCTGATCAATATACTCTGCGATCGGGCCCTGCTGGTGGCCTACAGCCGGGACCTGGACCGGATCGACCGGCGGGTCGTCAACAGCGCCCGCCTGGAACTGCGTCAGGCGGAAACGGCCGGGGAGCGGCCCTGGCGGGTGCGGATCCCCCTGTTGCTGACGGTTCTGCTGACGGTCCTGATCGGCCTCGGCCTGCTGTGGCCCCGGCTTTTCGAAAACCCTGCCGCGCTTTCCCGGGCGGCGGCGGTCGAAGAAGTCGCTGCCGCCCGGGAAAGCGTCACGCCGGGCAGAATCGAGGAGCTGCAGCAGCGCATCGCGGCGCTCGACCCGGAACGGACGGCGACACGGGCTTTGTCGTCCCTGCTGGCGGCCTGGGGGAAACAGCCGCCGGACCCTGTCCGCCGGGCCCCGGAAACCGTTCTCAGGGAGCAGGGGCTGCTGGTCAGCCGCTTTCAGGGCGACCTGGACGGACTGCTGACCTTCAATGCGCCGGCGCTTGTCGAACTGATGGTGCCGACGCTGCCCGGCAGCCAGTTTTTTTCCCTGCTCGGCTACCGGGACGGCCGGCTGCTGCTTGAGCCGGGACTGACCGCATCCGGCTGGATCGAAAGGGAGGAGTTCGAGCGGATCTGGTTCGGCAAGGCGTTTATTCCGTGGCTCAACCCCGACCGTATCGCCTACCTGATGGAGCCGGGTATCGAGCAGCCGGATGTCGCCCGCCTGCAGGATCTGCTGCGGACGATCGGCTTTGACGCTCTCTCCCCGACCGGCAGGTTCGACCAGGAGACGATCCGGGCCGTGACCACGCTGCAACGGCGGCACCGCCTGATTCCGGACGGCCGGGTCGGACCGCAGACCCTGCTGCTGATCTACCGCCTGGCGGGTGCCGAGCTTCCCGAACTGAGCGAAAGGGTGTCGCTATGAGTTCGATACTGAAAGCCCTGCGCAAGCTGGAAGAAGAGAAGGCGGCCCTGGGGGAGGGGAGGGTCGACCTGGCCAGGGACATCCTCAAGCGTTCGGCGCCGCAGCGCAGGGCGGCCGCCCCGCTGGTTCTGAAGGTCGTGTTCTTCAGCGTCCTCACCCTG
The DNA here is from genome assembly GCA_036396915.1 of Geopsychrobacteraceae bacterium. GTDB lineage: Bacteria > Desulfobacterota > Desulfuromonadia > Desulfuromonadales > Geopsychrobacteraceae > BM509. The sequence goes on from DASWJX010000069.1 coordinate 16,467, forward strand.
GCCGTTGTCGCCGGGCTGCGGATGCTGCTGATGACCACTGAACCGACCGACACAGTGGCCGCGGTTCCCTCTGTGCCGCCTCGAACCCCCGCCTCCGCCGCCGCGTCGGTCACGGCGCGACAGCCGACCTTCGTGCCTGCTGCCGGTCAGGCTGTCGCCAGCGCTGGGTCCGAACCGCAGCCGTCCGCGCTTGAAACGGCACCGGCGCTGCCGCCGGCCGAGCCCGAGGTGAAGATTGTCGCAATCGATGCGGCGGTTGTGGCGTCCGCGGCGGCGCCGGTCGCAACCATCGCCAAGCCCGCAGCAGCCGTCGGATCGCAGTCGCAGGTGGAACCGGTCGCACGCGTGGCGACGCCTGAGCCTGCCGTGCAGCCGGCCGACAGGGCCACGGCGGTGAACGTAGCGGCCGACTTCGTGCCACCGGTCAGCGCGGAGATCCCGGATGCTGCCCCGCCTGCAGCAGCCTCGCTGCCGGACCCGACGCTGCCCGCCGATCTTCCGCAACTGCTGATCTCGGCCATCGCTTTTCGGCCCGTGCCGGGGGAGCGACTGGCGGTGGTCAATGATCTGCCGGTGATGGAGGGGACCCGGATCGCCGGTGTGGAGATTGTTGAAATTCTCGAACAGGGTGTTCGTTTCGCCTGGCAGGGGACGGAATTTGTGCTGCCGCTGGCGGAACCGCCGCCGCAGAACTAAAATACTGGATAAAGAACGGGGCGCCGACCGCAGAATATTCCTCAATCGACTGAGGAATATTCTGCGGTTTTTTTGTTGCGGGTTGCGCCGTCATCAAGCTCTTTCAAAAAAGCGTAATTATTGCAGTAAGTTAAAGACTTGATCGTTTCTGGCACGGAATCTGTTAATTCAGTTGCCGAACTAATGGTTACTCTTTCAAGCCGAAAGGCGGAGGTCTGCATGAAAAAAGCTGTTCTTGGTGCGGCGGTGGTAGCTGCCGCACTGTTGCTGTCTGTCGGGCTGGGATGGTTTCCCGGCGGCGAGACCAGGGTCGATGCCGCCATGGCGGAATTCTCGGTCAAAAACATGACCTGCGCGTCCTGCGTCGGCACCATCAACGAAGCCTTGGGGCAACTGGACGGCATTGAAAAGGTCGATATCGTTGTCACCACCGGCCGCAGCCAGGTGCTCTACGATCCGCGGCAGCTGGATGCCGAGACCATCGCCAGGACCATTACCGACAGCGGTTTCCCGGCGGCGGTACGGTTGCAGATGTCCAGTGACGACTATCGGGCGTTGCAGGCGGAAGAGGGTCGTCTGGCGGAAACCTATCTGGCGCGGATCGGCAGCCGCCTGATCCCGCGCGCCGATTTTGAAAAAAAGCTCGAACGCGCCCTCGGCTCGATGCCGCTCGACAACCGGCCCGACGCGCTGAAGCAGGTCCGTGCCAGTCTCTGGCAGGACCTGCGGGACCGCGCCATCCTGCTGGCGGCGGCGGAAGCCAACCAGGTGGTCGTGCCGCAGGGCGAGGTTGATTTGCGGATCGAGGAACTGCGCAGCGCGACCCCCGATTTCGAATCCGCGGTGCTCGCCCGTTATGAAGATCGCGACCAGTTCGTTCAGCAGCTGCAGGAGGACCTGATTATCCGGCGCAACATCGAGCTGCATGTCGTCGCCGGGATCGAAGACCCCCGGGAGCAGCGTCTGAAGCTCAATCAATGGTTTCAGGAAGTGAGCCGGCAGACACCGGTGGTCATCTTCGATCCGCAGCTCAAGCAGGCTGCCGCGGGCTCCGCTTCGGGGTGCGGCGGCGGCTGCTGTTCTTAGTTGTATAACAGATCGTTAGACGTGAACTATGGAGAATTAACATGAAGCAGGAAAGACAGGACAAAAAAGAACTGTTCGCTGAACCGAAAAAGAAGGGCGCCGCCGGCACGCTGCTGGCCGTTGCCGGTCTGCTGGTGGTCATTGCCGCGGTCGCCGGCTGGCTGCTGACCGGTCAGGACGGCGCTGACGGCTACACCGTACTGAAAGCTGATAACGGTGAAGTCCGTATCGCTCTGGCCGAAGTCAGCGATGGCCAGGCGCACTATTTTACCCATAGCGCCGACGGCACCGACGTCGATTTCTTCGTGGTGAAAAGCGTCGATGGCGTCGTGCGCTCCGCATTCGATGCCTGCGACGTCTGCTTCCACGAAAAGAAGGGCTACCGGCAGGAGGGCAATTTCATGGTCTGCAACAACTGCGACATGCAGTTCCGGACCGACCTGATCAACGAGGTCAAGGGCGGCTGCAATCCGGCACCGCTCGACCGGCGCATCGAAGGCGAGCAGATGGTCATAACCACGGCGTCTATTGCCGGCGGTCGCCGCTACTTCAACTGATTGACAAAGCGGGGACAGCATGAAACTTGAATCGATAGTATGGAACAACCTCAGGCGCCGCAAAAGCCGGATGGCTTTTCTGGTGGCCGGCCTGCTGATCGGCGTGGCCACCGTGGTCACCTTGATCTCGCTCTCCAGCGCCCTGACCGCCGATGTTCAGCACAAGATGGAGAACTACGGCGCCAACATCCTGATCACTCCGCGCAGCGACAGCCTCTCGCTCAGTTACGGCGGCATCAGCCTGGGCGGCGTGGCCGTGGACAGCCGCGAGATCCGGCAGGAGGATCTGAAAAAGATTCTGACCATTCCCAACAGCAGAAATATCGCCGCCGTGGCGCCCAAGGTGCTGGGCGCGGTCGAGGTCGGCAGCGAACGGGTGATGCTGATGGGGGTTGAGATCGACAAGGAGTTTCACCTCAAGAAATGGTGGACCCTGAAGGGTGAGCCGGTCGGATCGGACCAACAGCTGGTCGCCGGGCAGACCGCCGCTGCCTCGCTGGGATTGAAGATCGGCGATCGACTGACGATTCTGGATACCGAGTTCACCGTCAGCGGCATTCTCAACAAGACCGGCTCGCAGGACGATCAACTGCTGATCGCCTCCCTGCCGGTGGTGCAACGGCTGCTCCACAAAGAAGGGCAGGTCTCCCTGGTCGAGGTTGCCGCGCTCTGCGCCGATTGCCCGGTGGAAGACATGGTCGATCAGATCAGCGCGGTGCTCCCCGGGGTCGAGGTGGACGCCATCCAGCAGGTGGTCAAAACCCGGATGCACGCGCTCGACCAATTTCGGGCCTTCTCTCTGGCCATCGCGGCCGTGGTGATTCTGGTCGGCGCTCTGGTCGTTTTCGTGACCATGATGAGCGCGGTCAACGAAAGGACCCGGGAAATCGGTATCTTCCGCGCTCTCGGTTTTCGCAAGGGGCACATCATGCGGCTGATTCTGCTCGAATCCGCCCTGCTCAGTCTGCTGGCCGGGATATTCGGCTTTTTTACCGGCATGGGAGCGACCCGGCTGATCCTGCCGTTGATGACCGAGGATCACGGCGGCCATGTTGCCCTGCACTGGAGTCCGCTGCTGGGCGCTCTGGCGATCTTGCTGGCCCTGGTCGTCGGCCTGCTGGCCTCCTTCTACCCGGCGCTGCATGCCAGCCGCCTGGATCCGACCGAAGCCCTGAGAGCACTGTAACCCAGGAGTCTGTCGGACGATACGGACCGAAGCGAAAATTTGGAAGCTTGAGACCAGATTTTGGCTCGTTTGAGAGCTCATAGCCATAGCTATGGATCGAAAAGGAGCTGAAATATGGGCCAAGCAGCCGAATTTGCAGCCGGTTCATGGATCGTCCGACAAACTCCTCAATTTGCGAGGAACGAAATGGCCTTTATAGAGATAGATAAACTGAACAAGACCTACAGCAGTGACGCGGACCGAGTGGTGGCTCTTGACCAGCTCAGCGTCGGCGTCGAGGAGGGAACGTTTCTCGGCGTCATGGGACCCTCGGGTTCCGGGAAAAGCACCTTCCTGTCGATTCTCGGCGGGCTCTGCCATCCGACTTCGGGGCGTCTCTGTGTCGACGGCATCGACATTTACGCCCTTCCCGGCGAGAAACTGGCCGATTTCCGGCGTGAATACCTCGGCTTTGTGTTTCAGTCCTTCAACCTGATTCCCTACCTGACGGCGCTGGAGAATGTCATGCTGCCGCTGGCGGTCAAGCGCTTGCCGGCCAGGGAGAAACAACGGATGGCCGGTGAGGTGCTGGAGCGGGTGGGGTTGAGCCCGCGGGCGGGGCACCTGCCCAGCCAGCTGTCGGGCGGAGAGCAGGAGCGGGTCGCCATCGCCCGGGCGCTGGTCAACGCGCCGCCCCTGATCCTGGCCGACGAGCCGACCGGCAGCCTGGATACCGCCACCAGCACGGAGATCATGAATCTGTTCAAGGAACTGAACGACGACGGGCAGACCATCGTCATGGTGACGCATAACGCCGACAACGTCCCTTACTTCGATCGAACGATTTCACTGCGTGACGGCTCTGTCGACAGCGACACGGCCCTCACTCCTCGGCCGGTGGCCCATGCGGGGTAGTCGCGATGATTCTGCTGTTGATGATCATGCTTGCCGTGCTGATCTGGACCATCCAGGGCGAAATCGATCGTTCGACGCAGGAGCCGGTTCAGGCAGTCGGTGATTGCTCCGGCTGCCACGCCCCGGTCGAGCCGGAGTGGCTGGTCTGTCCGCACTGCAGGAAACGTCTCAGCGAATCCTGCGTTCACTGTCACCGCGGCAAACTGCTCAGTCAGCGGCATTGCCCCTACTGCGGCGAGCGCTCACAGGGGGGAGCCGGATGAACAAGCGGCTTTTTTTGACAGTTCTGACCGGCATGGGTCTGGCCGCCGGCATCTTTCTCTACAATTACTGGGCCTACCATTGCGGCAGGTGCACCGCGGCGTCATTTTTTGTAATCAGCCCGCCGGCGGTGATTCTGCTGTTCTTCAATGTCGCGGCCTTCCTGCTGCTGTGCCGGGTGAAATCCGGCAATCGCCGCCGGATCGACCGCCGGCATTGCGCCTGCGGCAACCTGCTCCATCGCAGCTGGCAGTTCTGCCCCGATTGCGGCGCGGTCCGCCGGCAGTCAGCGGCAGACTGAAGCGTGATGGCGTCGCAAAAAAAACTGACCGGTTCTCTTCTTCGCTCCAGAAAACCCATATATTAAATGCTGGGCAAGGGCAAATCCTGCCCCACGCAAAGCCGCAAAGGCGCAAAGTAAACCTAAGAAAAGGTCTTTTGAATTATTCTTAGACTTTCTTAGCGTCTTTGCGGCTCGCCTCGGGGCGCCTACTTCTGGTGAGTGAGCAACGCGAACGGGCGTGAGACGATTTTATTGTATGTTCACTATTTGCGGGTAGCATCCGGCGCAGCCAGGGCGATCGCCCTGGCTGTTAAAACGGCTGGCGATGCTGCTGTTCGCAACTTTGACGGCCGCGAACATCTTGTTGGCTTCCGGTCGGCTCAGGGCAGATAAGGGGTCAGCAGGGGGAGGGTCGGCAGCGCGGCCAGTTCCGCAGCCAGGATCTTGCTTTTTTCCCGATCGTCGCCGGCAACCTGGTTCAGAACCCCGAGCAGATCTTCCGTGGTCAGGGAGGCCAGGCTGTGCGGAGCGGTCTCTTCGGCAACCCCCTGCTCCGCGGGCATCCGGTTGATCAGGTAGCCGGCGACGGGCAGCTCCATCGCCCGGGCCGTGAAAAGCGTCAGCAGGGTGTGGTTGATGGTGCCCAGGTTAGGCCGGGTGACCACCAGCAGCGGCAGTTTCAATTCCCGGGCCAGATCGGCCATCAGCATGCCGCCCGCCAGCGGCGCCATCAGACCTCCCGCGCCTTCGATAATGGTGAAATCATGGCGATCCATCAGCGCTTGTGCCTGGCTGATCAGCTCGCTGTAATTGATGCGGACTTGCTCCCTGCTCGCCGCCACCGCCGGGGCCAACGGCGCCTTGAACCGGTACGGACTGATCTGCTCCGGGCTGTCGCTGCTGCCGGAGGCCCAGCGCAGAAGATCACCGTCCGGCCCCAGTCGTGCGGGGTTTTCAAGTCCCGTTTCCGCAGGCTTCATCACCCCTACAGCGATCCCTTTTTCGCGCAGATACAGGCACAGCGCCGCCGCTACCAGGGTTTTTCCGACTCCGGTGTCGGTTCCGGTGACAAAGAGACCTCTGGGCTTATTTGCATTCATTGATGACAACCTCGGTGTCGACGAACATCTGCAGGTCGGTCTCCCGCTCGCGGCCGCTGGTGGTCAGGTAGTTGCCGACCATGGTTCCGCTGGCGCCGGCCATGAACATCCAGGACTGCAGTTCGCGCAGGTTCGGTTCGCGGCCGCCGCAGACGGTGATCCGCTTGGCGGGCAGCAGATAGCGGAACAGGGTGATGATCCGCAAGCAGTCCATCGGCGTCAGCTGCCGCAGGTTTTCCAGGCGGGTTCCGGGGACCGGATTGAGAAAGTTGATCGGCACCGAATCGACGTCGAGTTCTCTCAGGGTCATGGCCAGTTCGACGCGCTGCTCAAGCGATTCCCCCAGGCCGAAGATCCCGCCGCAGCAGACTTGCATGCCGGCCTGCTTCGCGCGTCTGACCGTTGCCACATCGTCGTCGTAAGCGTGGGTGGTGCAGATCCGCGGAAAGAAGGAGCGGGCGGTTTCCAGATTGTGGTGATAGGTGACGCAGCCGGCTTCGGCCAGCGCCTCGGCCTGTTCCTCGCTGAGAATGCCGAGCGAGGCGGAAGGGCTGATCAGCCCCGCTTTTCTGATGACACGGATGGCGCTGAGGATACGATCGAATTCCTCGCCGGGCGTGACCCCCGTCCCGCTGGTGACGATGCCGTAACAGTGATTGCCTTCCTCGGCAGCCCGTCTGGCGCCGGCGACAATCTCTTCCTCGGTCTTTAAGGGGTAAACCGGCGTTTCGGTCTGATGGTGGGCCGATTGCGCGCAAAATGCGCAGTTCTCCGCACAGCGCCCCGATTTTGCATTGATGATCGAACAGAGATCGATGCCATTGCCGAAGTTTTTTTCCCGCAGCCGCTGGGCTCCCGCCATCAGATAGGTGAAATCGGAGCCGGTTGCGCGCAGAATCCGCATCGCTTCGTCATTATTGAGGGTTTGGCCATCCGCAAACGGGCCGGAACTGTTCTCGCCTGAATTTTTCATATGATTTTCTCCTTTTGTCGCCGCAGATTAGCGGGCTCGGAGTAAATTGTCAACCCGCTTTCATTGCTGGGTTGACAATGCCAGAGCTGCAAGGGTTACCATTTGTTGTACCTGGTTCTCATATAAGGTTGACAGCATAAACAAGTTCTGGTAGAACGTCGTTATTTATCTTTACGAGGTGACTTGAATGGTTAAGCAATTAATCGGAAAAAAATTGAAATCGTCTCGCCTGAAAAGAGACAAGACGATTCAGGAACTGTCGGTGATGTCGTCTGTTTCATCGAATATGATCTCGCGCATTGAACGGGGCCTGACGACCCCTTCTGTTGAAATCCTGATGAAGCTTGCCGATTCTCTCGGCTTGAGCCTCAGCTACTTTGTCGAGGAGGCGGAAAAGGGGAGTACCGTCGTCTTTACTCCGGTCGGGCAAGGCGAGCCGATTTTCTTTTTCGAAGACAAGCACCAGATCTCCAGTCTGACCCAGGGTCTGCGCGATCCCGGTTTCTCGGTCTTTGTCGATGTTCTGGAGCAGGGCTGCGACAGCGGCGAGGGGGGGATGGTGCATACCGGGGAAGAGTTCGCGACGGTGCTTGAGGGGGGCATCGAATTCGTCATCGACGGCCAGGCATATACGCTCAAGCCGGGGGATTCCCTCGGCTTCAAGGCGTCGCTGCCGCATCGCTGGAAGAACATTTATCCCGGCCGGACGCGCGTTCTCTGGGTTGTTTCGCCGCCCCCCAATGTTTGAGCCTCTTCATCAATACAGGATTTCGCCATGCAGGTTAAAAAAATTGTCGGCAAAAAGTTGAAAGCGATCCGTTTGAAGCGGGATATGACGATTCAGGTTCTGGCCGAGAAGTCGCAGGTTTCGTCAAACATGATCTCGCGTATCGAGCGCGGACTGACCATTCCGTCGGTCGAGATTCTGATGCGTCTGGCACTGGTTTTCGACAAGAGTATCAACTATTTTGTCGAGGACGTATCCACGTCGCACGAAATTGTCCACACCCGGCCCGGAGAACGGGACAAGACCGTCTACGATGACGACGAGAACAATATGCAGACCGAGTCCTTTACCTCCGGGCTGCGCGATCCCCAGTTCATGTCGTTCTATTGTACGATCAAGGAAGGGGGCGGCAGCGGGCAGCAGAACATGTATCATCCCGGCGATGAACTGATCTATCTTGTCGAAGGGAAGATCAGGATCACCATTGCCGGTGAGACCTATATTCTTGAAAGCGGGGACAGTCTCTGCTTCAAGTCGCATCTGCCGCACCGCTGGGACAATGTCGGCGTCGGCGAAGCGAAGGTCATCTGGACCCTGTCGCCGTTCACGATTATCTGATCAAAAAATCACGCAGAATGAACCACTTGGGGTTCGCTGCCCGGCGCAAGGCGGAAACGGGCTCTGCCGATCCGGATTAATTTCTGCAACTCATTGAAATCATAGCGGCTTATTGACAACCGGGGACCAGCCTGTATACTGCTTACAGCAGCTGTTCAGGTCACACACCCATTGTGGATAAACTTCCTTCAGGGGGCGCTATGAACAAGTCAGAGCTGGTCGAGGCACTTGCCATCCGGAAAAATCTGACCTACAAAAAAGCAGAGCAGATTGTCAATCTGCTCTTCGATTCCATGTCCGAAGCGTTGATCAACGACGACCGCATTGAAATTCGCGGTTTCGGCAGCTTCATGGTCAAGGACTACAAATCGTATATGGGCCGAAACCCGAAAACGGGTGAAGTCATTGAGGTCAAACCGAAAAAACTGCCGTTTTTCAAGGTCGGCAAGGAACTCAGGGAACGCGTCGACAGCTGAACCGTTCCGGCCCGCGGTCACATTGCAAAACCCGAGTTATCACGCTCGGGTTTTGTCGTTTTTACGGCAACTTGCCATGGGAGATCAGTCATGTTGAAAGCTTTTCGCGGAATCCGGCCCCAGATCGCTTCCAGCGCGTTTATCGAGGATACGGCACAGGTTATCGGCGATGTCGTGGTCGGCGCCGGTTCCAGCCTCTGGTTCCATGTGGTTGTGCGCGGCGACGTCAACTTTATCCGGATCGGGGAGCGGAGCAACGTCCAGGACGGCACGGTTGTCCATGTTTCGCACCGGACCCATCCGACCTGGATCGGCGATGATGTCACCATCGGCCACAATGTGACGCTGCACGGCTGTCGGATCGGCAACCGCTGCCTGATCGGCATGGGCGCCATTGTCATGGATGGCGTCGAAATCGGCGATGATGCCATGATCGCCGCCGGAGCCCTGGTCGTTCCGGGCACCGTTGTCCCCTCCGGAAGCTTGTTTGCAGGCGCTCCGGCCAAACAGAAGCGACTGTTGAGCGCCGCCGAAATTGCCGGCCTGAAGCAGTCCGCCGCAAACTACCTCGAATACATGAAGCACTATCTTGTCACGCCATAATCCTGCTATATTTATCATCTGACCCCGACCGTCACGCTACGAAGACAGTGAAATTTCCCGATGAAAGGTTCGATGTCCATGGCTGCAGCGACGACCCTGGCGGAGCTTCACAGAAGCCCGCTTTTCGACAAAATCAGCGCCGAGCAACTGGCGACCCTGGGCAGCTTCTTCAAGACCAAAACCGTCGCCGCGGGGGCAACCCTTTTCGTCGAGAACATGGCGGGAGAATCGCTCTATCTGATCGTGAGAGGGACCATTAAAATTTCCAAGATGCTGGCGGAAGGGGATGAGCAGGTGATGGCCATTCTCGGTCCCGACGATGTCCTCGGCGAAATGGCGGTTTTTACCGGCGGCTGTCGTTCGGCGACCGCCAGGGTTGCCGAAGAGGCTCATCTTTTTGCCTTGCATCGGGCCGACTATGAGAAACTGGCGGAGCTGAATCCGCGGCTGTGCCTGCAGCTGACCCGGAATATCATCGGCATCTTTTCCGAAAGAATCCGCGCCTCCCAGCACGAGTATCGTCACATGCTGCTGGCCGCCCTCGGGCGCAAGGGGTGATGGCGTCGCAAAAAGTCCGCCCTGTGGCGTTACGGCGTTTTTTAAGGACCTCGACTACCTGATGTATGCCTTCGCCCCTGAAAAACCACCAAGCTTGCAGGACGAAATTTTTGCCTGGCCCTCCTCCGCGTTTTTGTGCAGGCACCACCCGTTTGCCGTGTCTTTGCCGGCCGCCGCCGAAAACCTGTCTGATTTGCGGAAGTGACGGACCAAACGTTTTTGCGAAGACATCAAGGATGTTATGTCGGCATTGATCAGTCAACAACTTGTCTTCGGCCTGATGGGGGGGCTCGGCCTGTTTCTGTTCGGCATGAGAATCATGTCCGAAGGGCTGCAGAAAGTGGCCGGCGACCGGATGAGGCAGATCCTCGGGGCGCTCACCAGTAACCGGATTGTCGGTACCCTGGTCGGCGTCGGCGTCACGGCGATCATCCAGTCATCGGGCGCCACCACGGTGATGGTGGTCGGTTTCGTCAATGCCGGTCTGCTCTCCCTGGTGCAGTCGCTCGGCATTATTCTCGGCGCCAATATCGGCACCACGGTCACGGCCCAGTTGATCGCATTCAATATCACCAGGTTCGCTCTTCCCGCCATCGGCATCGGCGCCGCTCTCAAACTGTTCGGCAGGCAGCGGCGCAACGTCTATCTCGGCGAAATCATCCTCGGTTTCGGTCTTTTGTTCTTCGGTCTGGCAACCATGAAGCTGGCCTTCGAGCCGCTCAAGACCAGTGAAGAGTTCCGACAGCTGTTTCTGCTGGTCGGCGACTACCGGCTGCTCGCGGTGCTGATCGGCGCGCTTTTGACCATCATCGTGCAAAGCAGCAGCGCGACCATCGGCATCACCCTGGCGCTGGCCAGTTCCGGCCTGTTGCCCTTCGAGACCAGCGTGGCCCTGATTCTCGGCGAAAACATCGGGACCACGGTCACCGCCAACCTGGCGGCCATCGGCACCAGTCTGGCGGCCCGCCGGACCGCTTTCTGTCATTTCCTGTTCAATTTTCTCGGCGTGGTCTACATGCTGGTTCTGTTCAAGTTCTTCACCGGCTTTGTCGACGCCGTGACCCCCGGCGACCCGAATCTGATTGTAACCACCGTCGCCGATGCCGAACGCTACGGGGTCGCGATCGGGGATGCCCCCTACAGCGCACGGCATATTGCCAATACCCATACCCTGTTCAATATCGTCAATACCCTGGTCTTCCTGCCGCTGCTCGGAATCCTGGCGAAACTGTCGACCCTGTTTGTCCGCGGCGGCGAGAAGGAGGTCGAAGAGTTGCAGGTTAAATACATCGACCAGCGGGTCCTGAATACGCCGCCGATTGCTCTCGGCCAGGCCCGCAGCGAAATCCGGCGCATGGCCCGGGTAACCCTTGAAATGCTGGGCAAGACCAACCGCTTCATGCAGGATCACCAGAGCAGGCACATTGCCGGCCTGGAAAAACGTGAAGAACTGGTCGACCTGCTGCAGAAGGAGATCACCGATTTCCTGGCGGCCCTGTCGCAGAAATCGATCACCCAGGAAACCTCAAAAGATATCGTCAAGATGATGCACATGGTCAATGATTTTGAACGGATCGGCGATCACTGCCAGAACCTCTGGCGGCTGACACTGCGCAAAATCGACAACAAGGTCTCGTTTACTGAAATCGGCGCCAATGAACTTGCCGAGATGGCGGAAACGACCAGAGAGTTTCTGCAGTTCGTGGTCGCCGCCATGGACGATCGGGATCGGAGCATCGGCCGCAAAGCGATGGAGTACGAAGACGCCATCGACGACATGGAAAAGCGGTTGCGCAACAACCATATCGCCCGGCTGCATACCGGCGAATGTGCCGTCAAGCCCGGCCTGATCTATATCGACCTGCTGCACAGCTTCGAAAAGATCGGCGATCACGCCTTCAAGGTCGCCGAGGCGATTGTCGGAGAGGACTAGATGTTAGCAGGCATAGATGTCGGCAGCAATACCGTCCGCATGCTGCTCGGACGCGTGGAACAGGGACGTTTGATTCCGATCCGCTACGAACGGGCGATCACGCGGCTCGGCGGCAATTTCCATCGCGACCGGGGCCTGGCCCCGGAAAGTATGCAACGGACCCTGCTGGCCCTGATGGATTTCGCCGATATCCTGGCGGAGCAGGCGCCGCAAGCGACCCGCATGGTCGGCACGGCGGCACTGCGCCGAGCTGCGAACCGGGACCGCTTCATCCGCATGGTGGCCGAAACGACCGGCCTGCAACTGGAGGTTATCGACGGCAGGCAGGAGGCCCGCTTGAGCGCCCTGGGCGTTCTGGAAGCCCTCGCTCCGCAGCCAAACGCCGCTCTGATCATCGATATCGGTGGCGGCAGCACCGAACTGGTCCTGCTTAAAGGGCGCCAGATCAGGTTTCGCGAGAGCTACCCGCTGGGTGTCGTGCGGCTGTGCGAAGAGTCCGGAGATGAAACCGCGCGGAGCGAGGCGATTGCCGAAGTTGTGGTCCGTTTCGAGAACGCCCTGTCCCGGGCCGGATTGCGCAATCTGATCCGAGCGGACAACTGCGAATTTGTCGGCACCGCGGGCACGGTCACCACCCTGGCCGCGCTGGATCAGCGCATGGCGGAGTACGACTGGCGCCGGGTCAACAATTATCTTCTGTCTCTGGAGACCCTGCAGCAGCACTACGCAAGGCTCACAGCGTTGACGGTTGCACAGCGGGAGCAGCTGCCGGGACTGGAAGCCGGTCGCGGCGATCTGATTCTGCCCGGAATCGAGATTCTGCTCGCCCTGGCAAAATGTTTTGCCCGACCCCATGTCCGGGTTTCCGATTTCGGCCTTCTTGAGGGCCTGCTCCTCGATCTCTCTTCCTCAGGCAGCGATTGACAGACGCCGGTGGTTTCCCTATATTTGTGCGCTGACTCGCATGTCCTCGGCCGCGCGGCGGACTGCGCTATGTGACCAAAGCCGACGTTCCGCTGCTTCGGCAGCTTTCTCGCAACGTCCAATCATGCTTCATGTTAAGGATTGTCATGGAAAAGGTTCTTCTTTCGGGCAATGAAGCCATTGCCCGCGGTGCTTACGAAGCGGGAGTACTGGTCGCCTCGGCGTATCCGGGCACGCCCAGTACCGAAATTCTTGAAAACATAACGCAGTACCAGGAGATCGACGCATCCTGGTCGACCAACGAAAAGGTCGCGCTGGAGGTCGGCATCGGAGCCTGTTTCGGCGGCGCCCGCGCGCTGGTGACCATGAAGCACGTCGGTGTCAACGTCGCCGCCGATCCGCTCTTCACCCTGTCCTATACCGGGGTTCGCGGCGGACTGGTGCTGGTGGTGGCGGACGATCCCGAACTGCACTCTTCGCAGAACGAACAGGACAGCCGCAACTATGCCCGCTTCGCCAAGGTGCCGATGTTCGAGCCGTCCGACAGTCAGGAGGCGCTCGACTTCACCAAACTCAGCTTCGAAGCCAGCGAGCAGTTCGATACGCCGGTTTTCCTGCGCAGCACCACCCGGATTTCCCATTCCAAATCGATCGTGACGCTCGGCGCGCGAGCGCGGGAGATTGCGCAGCCGACCCTGGAGCGCAATCCGGCCAAACTGGTCATGTTGCCGGGCAACGCCCGAAGGCGGCACTACGCCGTCGAAGAGCGTCTGCTGCAGATGGAGCAATGGGCCTGCCGGCAGCCGTTCAACCGGATCGAAAAAGGGGCCGGCAAGATCGGGGTCATCACCGCCGGCGTCTCTTACCAGTATGTCAAGGAAGTGATGCCGGACGCCGACGTGCTGAAGCTCGGCCTGGTCTACCCGCTGCCGAAACAGCTGATTCGCGACTTTGCCGCAGGCTACGAAACCCTCTACGTCGTCGAAGAGCTCGATCCCTTCATCGAGGATCAGGTCAGGGCGATGGGGATCGAGGTCATCGGCAAGGACAAGCTGTCGCTCTGCGGCGAACTGACCCCCGGTCGGCTCCAGAAGGGTCTGTTCGGCAAAGACGTCCCCAGTGAGGATGCTTCCCCGCAACTGCCGCCGCGGCCGCCGAACATGTGTCCCGGCTGTCCGCACCGCGGCGTCTTCATGGAACTGAACCGCGCCAAGGCTTTTGTCACCGGCGATATCGGCTGCTATACCCTGGGCTTCATGCCGCCGCTGTCGGCCATGGACACCTGTGTCTGCATGGGGGCCAGCATCGGCAACGCCACCGGCATCAGCAAGGTTCTTGCCGAAGAAGAGCAGCGCAAGGTGGTCGCCGTGATCGGTGATTCGACCTTCCTGCATACCGGCATCAACGGGCTGATGGACATGGTCTATAACAAGTCGACGGCGACCGTGATCATCCTCGACAACCGGATCACCGCCATGACCGGCCGGCAGGAAAACCCGGCATCCGGCTACACGCTCAACGAGCAGGAGACCTACCGGGTCGACATGGAACAGCTCTGCCGGGCGGTCGGCGTCAAGCACGTCAGAACGCTCGATCCCTACAGCATCGCCCTGACCCGCAAAACCATCCGCGAAGAGATGGCCCGTCCGGAAACCTCGGTGATCATCACCACCCGGCCCTGCATGCTGGTGCCGCGCGACAACATGGACAAGCGCATGCCGCTCTATGTCGATCACGACAAGTGCACCGGCTGCAAGAACTGTCTGCGTCTGGGCTGCCCGGCGATCACCTGGGACGAAGAGAGCAAGAAGTCGAACATCGACCGGATCCTCTGCGTCGGCTGCAAGGTCTGTCAGCAGACCTGCGGTTTTGATGCCTTTCAGGAGTGCGAATAATCATGAGCGACGTTAAAAATATTCTGCTGGCCGGGGTCGGCGGACAGGGGATTCTGCTCGCCAGCGAAGTTCTGTCCGAAGTCATGCTGCTGGCCGGCATGGACGTGAAAAAGAACGAAATTCACGGCATGTCGCAGCGCGGCGGCAGCGTGGTTTCGCATGTCCGTTACGGGGCAAAGGTCTATTCCTCGATCATTCCGGAAGGGGAGGTTGATATCCTGTTCGGCTTCGAACTGCTGGAAACCTGTCGCTACCTGCCGCTGTTGCGCGAAAACGCGCGGGTCGTGGTCAACAACCTGAAGATCGCTCCGCCGGCGGTGGCGCTCGGCCAGCAGCACTACCCGGCCGATCTGGTCGCGCAGATCGGGCAAAGATTTCCGGCGACCACCGTTGTCGGCGGTCTCGATCTGGCGCTGGAGGCGGGCAACGCCAAAACAGTCAATACCGTTTTGCTCGGCGCCCTGTCGCAGGTCCTCGATATCGATCGTGACATCTGGCTCAAGGCGCTGCATAAAATGGTTCCCGCGCGGCTGCTCGAGGTCAATCTCAGGGCGTTCGAACTGGGCTGCAAGGCGTAGTACCCTGTAACCCATAAACTATCGCATCTTGCTGGTCCTTTGACGCGGCAACAGCGTTGTGACTGAAGCCGCATAGCTACGGCTATGCGCCATCAGCCACGCCTTGTTGCCCCGCCAAAATCCTGCGCAATCTTGCGACATTCTATAGGATACCGGGCACTAGCCCATTCAATCGAATCGGTAATCGACGGAGTATACGGATGATCTGGAACGATGAATTTGAAACCCTGCCGCGCGAGGCGATCGAGGCGCTGCAACTCAAGCGACTGCAGCAGACCGTCGAGCGGGTCAATGCGACGGTGCCGTTTTACAAGGAAACCTTCAGGCAGGCCGGCATCGTCCCCGGCGTTATCAAATCCCTCGACGATCTGCAGCGGCTGCCGTTCACGCTGAAGCAGGACATGCGCGACAACTACCCCTACGGTCTGTTCGCCGTGCCGCTGGAGCAGATCGTCCGGATCCACGCCTCCTCCGGCACCACCGGCAAGCCGACGGTGGTCGGCTACACCCGGCGCGATATCGATACCTGGTCCGAGCTGATGGCTCGCTCCTTCGTCGCGGCCGGAGCCCACAAGGGGGACGTGATCCACAACGCCTACGGCTACGGCCTGTTCACCGGCGGCCTCGGCGCCCACTACGGCGCGGAAAAACTCGGCGCCTCGGTGATCCCCATGTCCGGCGGCAACAGCAAGAAGCAACTGATGATCATGCAGGACTTCGGCTCCACGGTGCTGACCTGTACCCCGTCCTACAGCCTGTTCCTGGCCGAGATTGCGGCGGAGGAGGGGATCGATATCCGTGATCTCAAGCTTCGGGTCGGCATCTTCGGCGCCGAACCCTGGAGCGAGACCATGCGCAAGGAGATCGAGGCGAAGCTCAACCTCAAGGCGATCGACATCTACGGCCTGTCGGAAATTCTCGGGCCGGGGGTCGGCATCGAGTGCATCGAGGCGCAAAATGGCCTGCATATCTGGGAAGATCACTTCATCCCGGAAATCATCGATCCCGACAGCGGCGCGGTGCTGCCGGTCGGCGAGAAGGGCGAACTGGTCATCACCACCATCACCAAGGAGGGGATTCCGCTGATCCGTTACCGGACCCGCGACATCACCCGTTTGACCAGGGAACCCTGCATCTGCGGCCGGACCCACGCCCGGCTGGAGCGGCTCAGCGGCCGCAGCGACGACATGCTGATCATCCGCGGCGTCAACGTCTTCCCCAGCCAGATCGAATCGGTGCTGTTCAATATCGACGGGGTCGAGCCGCACTACCAGCTGATCGTCGAACGGGACGGTACTCTCGATACCCTGGAAGTGCAGGTCGAGGTCAATGAAGAGACCTTCTCCGACGAGATCAAGGTTCTGCAGGGGCTGGCCGGCTCGATTCGCAAGGAGATCAAGGATCTGCTCGGCGTCACCTGCATCGTCCGGCTGGTCGAGCCGAAGAGTATCGCCCGCAGTGAAGGCAAGGCCCGGCGGGTCATCGACAATCGCTAGCGGCCTGTTGCCGGGCCGGTCTTCTCATCACCAGTTCAGGGAGTGAGCTATGAAAGTCGAACAGATTTCGATCTTTATCGAAAATAAATCAGGCCGTCTTGCCGAAGTGACCCGGGTTCTCGGCGAGGCTCAGGTCAATATCCGGGCCCTGTCGCTGGCCGATACCTCCGATTTCGGCATTCTGCGGCTGATCGTCGACAACACCGATCTGGCCCTGCGGGAGCTCAAGTCCCATGCGTTTACCGTCAACAAAACCGAAGTCGTCGGCGTCGAGGTCCCCGACCAACCGGGCGGCCTCTGTTCAATTCTCGAAATACTCGACAACAACCGGATCAACGTCGAGTACATGTACGCCTTCGTCGAGCGCTCGGGCGGCAACGCCGTGATCATCTTCCGTTTCGACAATATCGACGAGGCCATCAGGGCTCTCACCGAGAACGGCATCAGGGTGCTCAAAGGGGAACAGATCGCTTCTCTGTAGGCAGCAATAACCGCCATCTTTCAAGGTGGTTCGAACCGATCGTTAAGGTAGATTGTCACGTCATGTCCGATACCGAAAACATCTGGAATGCAGCGGCCGAGTGCATGCCGCGCGAGCAGCTGCGTGCCCTGCAGCTGGAACGACTGCAGCAGACCCTGCGGCTGGTCGCCTCCCGGGTGCCCTGCTACCAGAACAAGTTCAGCGCCAGCGGCTTTGCCCCCGGCGACCTGAACAGTCTCGACGACCTGGCCGGCCTGCCGTTCACCACCAAGGAAGATCTGCGCCTCAACTACCCCTACGGCATGTTCGCCGTGCCGATGCGGGAGGTGGTGCGCATCCATTCGTCTTCCGGCACCACCGGCAAACCGACGGTGGTCGGCTATACCCGCGCCGACATCAAAACCTGGACCGAACTGGTTGCGCGCTTCATGACCGCCGCCGGGGTCACCGACGAAGACATCGTCCATATCGCCTTCGGCTACGGTCTGTTCACCGGCGCCTTCGGCCTGCACTACGGCTCGGAAGCGATCGGCGCCTCGGTGATTCCGATTTCCGGCGGCAATACCGATAAACAGCTGATGATCATGCAGGACTACCGCTCCACCGCCCTGGTCTGCACCCCCTCCTACGCCATGACCATGGCCGACCGGATGGAGCGGCAGGGGATCGACCCGCACGGCCTGGCCCTGCGGGTCGGGCTGTTCGGCGCCGAGCCCTGGAGCGAGCAGATGCGCTGCGAGCTGGAGCGGCGGCTGGGGATCATCGCCACCGACAACTACGGCCTGTCCGAAGTGATGGGGCCGGGCGTCGCCGGTGAATGCCGGCACAAGCAGGGGATGCACATCGCCGAAGACCATTTCCTGGCCGAGATCATCGATCCCGATACGGGGCGGGTGCTGCCGGAAGGCGCGGTCGGGGAGCTGGTCCTGACCAGTCTGACCAAGCAGGCCTTCCCGATGATCCGCTACCGGACCCGCGACATCACCCGCCTGCACTACCGGACCTGCGCCTGCGGACGCAGTTTGGCACGCATGGAGAAGACCCGCGGCCGCAGCGATGACATGCTGATCATCAAGGGCGTCAACGTCTTCCCGACCCAGATCGAAGAGGTGCTGTTCCGTATCGAGGGCTGCGAGCCGCACTACCAGCTGGTCGTCGACCGGGTCAACAACCAGGACATGCTGGAGGTTCAGGTCGAGGTCAACGAAAAGATCTTCTTCGACGAGATGAAACAGCAGCGCAATTTCGTCGATCAGGCGGAAAAGCAGCTCTATTCCGTGCTCGGTCTGAGCGTCAAGGTCAAGCTGGTCGAACCGTCCAGCATCACCCGCCACGAAGGCAAGGCCTGCCGGGTTTTCGACCGCCGCGAAAGTTAGATTTGTCCTTGACAAGTCGCCGTGGATACCAGATAATCCGCGTCGCGTTGATTGACGGGATGTGGCGCAGTCTGGTAGCGCACTTGACTGGGGGTCAAGGGGCCGGAGGTTCGAATCCTCTCATCCCGACCACAAACAAAAAAAAAGACCGATTCCGGTAACCGGGAATCGGTCTTTTTTTTGTTTGTTTTTATTCTGTCACGGTGCGCCGCCCGGCGCTTCCTTCAGGGTGAAGAGATGCCAGACGCCGGTGAGCAGACCGGCCGGAAAGACCACTCCGAAAACCTGCGGCTCAGAGATCCGGAATAACTTCGGAAAGTTTTCGGGCCAGTTGGCAGAGAACACCGGCATAGTTGTCTTCAAATTCGGCCAGCGGCTGCTCCAGGGTGGTCGAGGTAAAGGAGAGGGCGCCGAGCGGAAACCCGGTGGCGCGACTGAGAATCGGCGCGGCGATGGCGATCAGGCCCTTGATATACTCCTCGTTGTTCAGGGCGTAGCCTCTTTGTCGCACCTGTTCAAGATCGGCATAAAGATCATCGACATTGGTGATGGTCCTGGCCGCGCGGCTGACAAAAGACTGCACTTTCGCCAGTTCCGCAAGTCTCTCCGCCGGCAAAAACGCCAGCACCGATTTTCCCGAGCCGGTACAGTAGAGCAGCTCGCTGACCGCATCCTGCCGGTAGGTCAGGGTATTGACGGTCTCTCTTTTATAGATCCGCACCAGGCTGCGGGAATGAAACAGGCAAACGTCGATACTGAGGTTGTGCCGGTCATGAATCTCGTCAACCAGGGGCTCGATCAGACGGTCGGTGTCAAAACCGCGGAGCAGTTGATGGCCCAGGGCGAGCGCCATGGGCCC
The DNA here is from genome assembly GCA_036396915.1 of Geopsychrobacteraceae bacterium. Classification (GTDB taxonomy): domain Bacteria; phylum Desulfobacterota; class Desulfuromonadia; order Desulfuromonadales; family Geopsychrobacteraceae; genus BM509. The sequence continues at coordinate 36,027 of DASWJX010000069.1, forward strand.
CAGATGCAACAGCTTTGATTTCGGACCTTTCTTCAGGTAGCCCAGTTCCACGAAGGTATTGACCAGCCGGTAGACCGAGGTCAGATTCAATTCCATCCGTTCGGCGATTTCCGTCAGGCTCCAGTTCGGGTGGTTCTCGTCAAACAGATTCAGGATGCGGATGCCCTTTTCGAGGGTTTTGGCAAAATAATCCCCATACACCTTCGTCATCATAACCTTCCTTGTCCGCGGCTGCGCAGGCAAACCACTTGCGCGATGCCCACCTTTTTCGTTGACAGTCAATCAGCCGGCTCAATATACTGATATAGAAATCAAATTACTATAATAGTAATACGGATCTGCACCCGCTGCATAGCCGGAATTTCGACGGGACGATAGGTCATGGATGACTTTAGAACCGATTATCTGTTTTACCAGACCCGCAAAAAGCTTCCTTTTGTCGATTATGCCGAGGGGTTGTATATTTACGATACGGCGGGAAAAGAGTACCTGGACGGCTGCTCCAGTGCCATCAACTGCAATATCGGCCATGGCTGCACGCGCATCCTGCAGGCCATCGCCGAACAATCGCGACACACCTTTTTTGCCTATCGAACCCAGTTTGAAAACGAGCCGGCCCATCGGCTGGCCGCCCGGCTGGCCGAGGTCACCGCACCCGGGCTGAACCGGTCCTTTTTCGTCTCCAGCGGCTCGGAAGCGGTGGAGGCGGCCATGAAGCTGGCCCGCCAGTATTTCTACAACAAGGGGGAACGCTCCAGGTATCAGTTCATCAGCCGCACGCCGTCCTATCACGGCTCCACCCTGGGAGCGCTGTCCCTCACCTCCTCGGCGCAGCTGGAGGTGCCGTATCGGCCGATGCTGATGACCCATCCGAAAATCCCCTCTCCCTATTGCTACCGTTGCCCGTTCAATGAAAAAAAATCTTCGGCCTGCGGGTTGAAGTGTGCCTGGTATCTGGAACGGGTGATCCGCGAACAGGGGCCGGACACGATCTGTGCTTTCGTCATGGAGCCGGTCGGCGGGGCCAGTACCGGGGCGATTGTGGCGCCGGATGAATATTTCGAGGTCATTCAGTCGATCTGCAGGAAATACGGCGTGCTGCTGATTCTCGACGAGGTGATGACCGGCTTCGGGCGCACCGGCGCCATGTTTGCCTACGAACACTGGAACATCGATGCCGATATCCTGGTCATGTCCAAGGGGATGACCTCCGGCTATTATCCGATGGGCGGGATTCTGGTCAAGGAATCGATTGTCGAGGAGATGCTCGACAAGGGGACCTTTGCCCACGGCCATACCCTGGCGGGCAATCCGATGGGCTGTGCCGTGGCCCTTGAGGTTCTCAATGTGGTTATTGAACAGCGGCTGGCCCAGAATGCCGTAAAAATGGGTAAAATACTAAAAGCCGGCCTGTTGCAGTTGAAAAAACAGTATGAAATCATCGGCGACGTGCGCGGCAAGGGCCTGCTGATGGCGATAGAACTGGTCAGAGACCGCAAGACCAAGGAACCGTTCGACCCCGAACTCAATGTCAACAATATGCTGACCGATCATGCCTTTGCCGGCGGCCTGATCATTTATCCGCGGCGGCCCATCAACGGTCTGTCGGGCGATCATGTCATGATCGCGCCGCCGCTGACCGCGACGCGGGCCGAGATCGATAAATTGCTGGCTTTGCTTGACCGGGCTCTGGCGCAGACAACGATTCAGCTCGGTCCCTTGTCCTATGCCGGACTGTAAACCTTAATCAGGAGGAGAGTATGAAAACGCTTGTTCTTGCAGGAATGCTGGTCTTGTCCATGCTGGTGACGGCGCTGTCGGCCAGTGCCGAGAGCCTGAAAACCATCAAAGCCGAAGGGGAACTGTCTTTTGCCCTGACCGGACAGTATCCGCCGTTCAACTTTGTCGATGAGCAGAACCAGGTGACCGGTTTCGACGTCGAGATCGGCAAGGAAATTGCCAGACGCATCGGCGTCAAGGGCGTGCCGGTCACCACCGCCTGGGACGGGATCATCGGCGGGCTGCTGGCAAACAAATATGATCTGATTTGCGGCAGCATGGCGATCACCCCCCAGCGCCTCGAAACGCTCGCTTTTTCCACTCCCTACTACCGCAGCGGCGCACAGATCTTTTCCCACGTCGATTCAGATATCGGCTCCGTCGACGATCTCAAGGGGAAAAAGGTCGGCGTGACACTGGGCACCACCTACGAAGAGTGGGTGCGCAACAATATCGCCGATGCCGATGTGCGGACCTACAAGGGCGTTCCGGACATGGTGCTGGAAACCGCCAACGGCCGCATCAGTGCGTTTGTGACGGACAAGATTGTCGGCGCCCTGGCGATCAAGGAAAAGGGGGCGCCGTTGAAGCTGGTGGGTGATCTGCTCTATGAGGAACGGATGGGCATCGCCTTCAATCAGGGCAATCCGGAGCTCAAAGCGGCCATCGACGACGCCCTGAGTGCCATGCAAGACGACGGGACCTACCTCGCCATCAGCATGAAGTGGCTGGGCATCGATGTGCGTTAACTGATTTTCAGCACGGTCGCAGGCGCTCGGCGCCGAACGCCCGCGACCTTTATTCATCCGGACATCCGTCATCCGCCAACCGGAGTGAGGCCACCATGCTGGACTGGGGAATCATCGTTCATTATTTTCCATTTTTGCTTCAGGGGACCGTGCTGACCCTGAAGATTTCGGTGATCGCCCTGTTTTTCGGCTTTCTCTTCGGCCTGCTGGCCGCGCTGCTGAAGCTGTCGCCGAATCTGCTCTTGCGGCAGGCCGGCGCCTTCTATGTCTGGATCATCCGCTCGACCCCCCTGCTGGTGCAACTGTTTCTCATCTATTTCGGACTGCCGCAAGTGGGGATCGACCTGGGGCCGTTCATGTCCGGGGTGCTGGCCCTGGCGATCAACACCGGTGCCTACAACGCTGAAACGATTCGCGGCGGGATTATTTCCGTGCCGACCGGCCAGATGGAAGCCGCGCGCAGCCTGGGCATGGGACCGACCCTGGCCATGCGCCGGATTATCCTGCCGCAGGCCTTCCGCATGGCGATTCCGGCCCTGGGCAATAACTTTGTCATCCTGATCAAGGATACCTCCCTGGTCTCCACCATTACCCTGGTCGAGCTGACCCTGACCGCTCAGCGTCTGATCGGATCCACCTACAAACCGTTTGAAATGTATCTGATGGCCGCTTTCCTGTATGCGATCCTGACAACGACGACCAGTCTCCTGCTGGGGAGACTGGAAAACCGCATAGCTGTCGAGCGGAGGTAAACGATGCCCGATCCGAATCCCGAAGCCATGCAGATGATTGAGATTCACAATCTGAAGAAATATTTCGGGACCAACGAAGTCCTGAAAAATATTCATTTCAATGTTGATAAATCGGAAGTGGTCGCCATTATCGGACCCAGCGGGTCGGGCAAGAGCACGCTGCTGCGCTGTATCAACCATCTTGAAGAACCGACCTCGGGAGAGATCTATGTCGAAGGGGTGCTGCTGAACGACAAATCGCTGAACAAGCGCTCCTTTCAGCGGCACCTCAATAAAATCAGAACCAATGTGGGGATGGTGTTCCAGCAGTTCAATCTGTTCCCGCACATGACGGCGCTGGAAAACGTCATGGAAGCACCGCTCAATGTGCTCAAGGAAGCGAAAGAGGACGCGGAAAGAAAAGCCCGCGTCCTGCTGGACAAGGTCGGGATCGGGGAGAAGGCGGACAGCTATCCGGGCACCCTGTCGGGGGGGCAGAAACAGCGGGTCGCCATCGCCCGGGCGCTGGCGATGAATCCGGATGTGATGCTTTTTGACGAGGCGACCTCGGCGCTCGACCCGGAACTGGTCGGGGAGGTGCTCAAGGTGATGGAAAACCTGGCCGAAGAGGGGATGACCATGCTGGTGGTGACCCACGAAATGGGCTTCGCGGAGCGGGTCGCCGACCGGGTGGTTTTCATGGCGGACGGCTATATCGTCGAAGAGGGGCCACCGGCGGAGATGTTCAGAAATCCCCGGAATGAAAGAACCAGGAAGTTTCTGGCGGATGTGGCCCATGTCTAGCTCTAAAATTTTCTCCGCCGCCGAAGCCTGTCGATCGATAGCGGATGGCGCGACCGTTCTGGTCGGCGGGTTCGGTCAGCCGGGGACGCCGAACCGCCTGCTCCGCCAGCTGCTGGCGCAGGGCACAAAACAGCTGACCCTGGTTAAAAACGACGCCAGCGAGCCGGGTCTGGGGATCTCGATCCTCATTGAAGCGGGACGGGTTGCAAAGCTGATCGCTTCGCATGTCGGGCTCAACCCGCTGGCCGTTGCGCTGATGCATGAGGGACGCCTGGCGATCGAGGTCTACCCGCAGGGGATTCTGGCGGAAAAGATCCGCGCCGGCGGCGCCGGGCTGGGCGGCATCCTGACCGATATCGGTCTGCATCTCGATACGGACCGGCCGGCGCAGCTGGTAGAGGTCGCAGGCGCCCGCTACAAGATCGAACCCGCTCTGCGCGGCGACGTGGCCCTGATTCACGCCGCGCGGGCCGATACCATGGGCAACCTGGTGTTTACCAAGACGGCCGGCAATTTCAATCCGGCGATGGCCATGGCGGCCGACCTGGTGATCGTCGAAACCGGCGAAATCGTCCCGGCGGGCGCCATCGATCCGGACCATGTGCATCTGCCGGGCGCTTTCGTCGACCGGCTGGTTCTCGTGGAGAAATCCGCTGCCGATTATGGAGTGCTGAAGCATCATGCATTACAAGCATAGAATTGCGTGGCGGGCCGCACGGGAAATCAAGGCCGGACAGATCATCAATCTCGGCATCGGTATCCCGACCCTGATCATGGATTATCTGCCGGATCGGCAACAGGTTTTTGTTCACTCGGAAAACGGCATCTGGGGGATGGGTCCGCGAGCGGCCGCCGGACGCGAAGATCCCGATCTGATCGACGCCGGTGCCGCGTATGCGACCATTGTCCCTGGGGCGGCTTTTTTCGACACCCTGACCTCCTTTGCCATTATTCGCGGCGGACGGATCGATCTGGCCTTTCTCGGCGCGCTGCAGGTGGCGCAGAACGGCGATCTGGCCAACTGGATCATTCCGGGCCAGATGACGCCGGGTATCGGCGGCGGCATGGAGCTGGCGCAGAAGTCGCGCAAGGTGATCGTGCTGACCACCCATGTCACCAAAACCGGGGCGCCCAAGATAGTGAAAAGCTGCAGTCTGCCGCTCACTGCTCCCGCCTGTGTTGCCATGATCATCACCGACCGGGCGGTGATCGAGGTGAGCGACGCGGGCCTCTGCCTGAAAGAGTTGGCGGAAGGGGTTTCGGTCGCTGATGTCGTCGCCGCAACGGAAGCCCCCTTGCTGGTCCCGGAAGGGGAGTTGCCGAGATTTTAAACCACAGCAACCTACCGCAAGCGACAGGGGAGGGATGACCATGACCGGGCAACAGCGTCGGATTGTTGAGGCCGTAGCAGCGCTGCAGGACGACATCCTTGAACTGAGCATGGCTCTGGTCGCCCAGCCGAGCACCATCGAACATCAGGCAGGGGCGGTAGCGGTGATGGAAGCCCGCCTCAAGGAACTGGGCTATCCGCCGACCCGGGTTCCGGTCGATACCGGGCGGCTCTCTGCCCATCCCGGTTTTGCCCCGAGCCCCTGGAGTTATGCGGGTATCGACAATCTGGTTGCCGTGCGTCCCGCCGACGGCGAGGGCGGGCGCAGCGCCCTGTTCAACGGTCATCTGGACGTGGTCAGCGCCGAACCGGCGAATGCCTGGAGCCATGATCCCTACCGGCCGGTGATCAAGGACGGCTGGCTGTACGGACGGGGCAGCGGGGACATGAAATCGGGGGTCGCGGCCATGACCTACGCCGTAAAGGCGATCGACGCGGCCGGTTTCGGCCTCAATGCGCCGGTGACCATCGAAACCGTGGTCGACGAAGAGTGCTGCGGCAACGGAGCGCTCAGCTGCCTCCTGGCGGGCTACGATGCCGACGCGGTGCTGATACCCGAGCCTTTCGGGCCGACCCTCTACACGGCGCAGGTCGGTGTGCTCTGGTTCAAGATCCTCATCCGGGGGAAGCCGGTTCATGTGCTTTCCGCCGCCGCCGGAACCAACGCCATCGAAAAAAGCTTTCCGCTGATCCAGGCGTTGCGGGTTCTGGAAGCCGAGCTGAATGCAGAGCAGGCCCCGCCGGTCTACGCCGATATCCCCCACCCGCTGAATCTCAATATCGGCATCTTTTCCGCCGGCGACTGGCCTTCCACCGTGCCCGCGCAGGCGGAAATCCATGGGCGGATGGCCTATTTCCCGGGCACCGGCTTCGCCGAGACGGCCGCCAGGATCGAAGCGACGGTTGCCCGCGCGGCCGGGGAGGATGACTGGCTGCGGGACACGCCGCCGGAGGTTTCGTTTTACGGCTTCCGCTCGGACGGTCACATCATCTCCGCCGCACAGCCCGCCTTGCAGACGCTTGCGGCCTGTCACCGGCAGCTGACCGGCGACCTGCCGCACGAGTATATCTCCACCTGCACCACCGACCTGCGGGCCTTCCACCATTTCGGCCGCGGTCAGGGAACCTGTTATGGTCCGGTGGCGGATTCGATTCATGGTGTCGATGAGCGCGTCAATATCGACAGCGTCATCCATACCGCCAAGGTTTATGCGCTGTTTCTGGCCGACTGGTGCGGGCTCAAGGAGTAGCGAGGTGAGCGGAGGTCCTGCGCTCCGGGGCAGGGCAGGGGCGTGCCGCCATGACCGAGGCCTGCTGACGTTCGGCACCGACAGTACCGTCTTTTCACAGCCGACAGGGGGAACTCATGACCAATGCCGAATTACGTGCCCGCCGCGCCGCCGCGGTGGCGAGGGGCGTCGCCTCCGCGACGCCGATCTTTGTTGCCAAAGCCCAGAACGCCGAACTATGGGATGTGGAAGGGCGGCGCTATCTCGATTTTGCCGCCGGCATCGCCGTCTGCAATACCGGCCATCGTCATCCCCGGGTGATGGCCGCCGCCGCCGCTCAAAACAACGCCTTCGTGCATACCGCTTTTCAGGTTGTCCCCTATGAAGCCTATATCTCTCTGGCCGAGCGCATCAACCGGCTGGCCCCGATACAAAAGGCGAAAACCATCTTTATGACGACCGGGGCCGAAGCCGTGGAAAATGCCATAAAGATTGCCCGCCATAAGAGCAAACGCTCCGCCGTGATCTCCTTCACCGGCGCTTTTCACGGCCGCTCACTGCTCACCATGGGCTTAACCGGCAAGGTTGTCCCCTACAAGGCCGGTTTTGGGCCATTTCCTGCTGAAATTTACCATGTCCCGTTTCCGATGGAACATCACGGTGTCACTGCGCAAGACAGTTTCGCCGCGCTGGAGCGCCTGTTCAAATCGGACCTTGAAGCGGAGCGGGTGGCGGCCATCATCATCGAGCCGGTGCAGGGCGAGGGCGGGTTTTATATTGCCCCGAAAGCGTTCATGCAGGCCTTGCGTCAACTGTGCGATCGCCACGGGATCCTGTTGATCTGTGATGAAGTCCAAACCGGCTTTGCCCGCACCGGCCGGATGTTTGCGACCGAGCATTTCGATATCGAGCCGGATCTGATGACCATCGCCAAGGCGCTTGCCGGCGGTTTTCCGCTTGCGGCGGTTGTCGGCAAAGCCGAAATCATGGACTCGCCCGAACCCGGAGGACTGGGCGGCACCTTCGGCGGCAG
>DASWJX010000070.1:0-1798 GCA_036396915.1 Geopsychrobacteraceae bacterium
CGACGGGGTCGAGAAGGTCAGGCTGCTCGGTGAGCAGGAGTCGAAGATCTATGTTGAAATCTCCTACCAGCGCCTGGCAACCCTGGGCGTCACCGCGCCCGAACTGTTTCGCGCCCTGGAAAGCCAGAACGATGTGACCCCCTCCGGTTTTGTGGAGACCGCCGGGCCGCGGGTCTATCTGCGGCTCGACGGCGGCATCGACGGCGTCGAAGCGGTTAAGGCGATTCCGGTGGCCAACGGCGGGAGGTTACTCAAAATCGGCGACCTGGCCGAGGTCACTCGCGGCTACGAAGATCCGGCCAGCAAGCAGATTCGCCATCAAGGCGAACCGGCGATCCTCCTCGCCCTGGTGATGAAAAAAAACTTCAACGGCCTGACCCTCGGCAAGCTTCTGAAGGCCGAAGAGGCGGCGATCCACCAGGACCTGCCGGTCGGGCTGGTGCTGTCGAAGGTCTCGGATCAGTCCCGGGTCATCGCCGAAGCGATTGACGAATTCATGCTCAAATTCGTGGTGGCGCTGGCCGTGGTCATCCTGGTGAGCCTGGCGACCCTGGGGTTCAGGGTCGGGATCGTGGTGGCCGCCGCCGTGCCGCTGACCCTTGCCGCCGTGTTTGTCATCATGCTGCTGACCGGCAGGGATTTCGACCGCATCACCCTGGGGGCGCTGATCCTCTCCCTGGGGCTGCTGGTGGATGACGCGATCATCGCCATCGAGATGATGGTGGTCAAAATGGAAGGGGGTCTGGATCGGATCCAGGCCGCGACCTTCGCCTGGAGTTCCACCGCCGGGCCGATGCTGTTCGGTACGCTGGTGACCATCGCCGGTTTCCTGCCGGTCGGTTTCGCCAGGTCGACGGCCGGGGAATACGCGGGCAACATCTTTTGGGTGGTGGCCTTCTCCTTGATCACCTCCTGGTTCGTCGCCGTACTCTTCACCCCCTACCTCGGCGTCAAACTCCTGCCGGCTTTCAAACCGGTCGCCGGCGGGCACGCGGCGATTTATGCGACGCCGAACTATCAGCGTTTTCGCGGCATGGTGCGGCGGGTTGTCGATCATAAATGGCTGGCCGCCGGCGTGACCCTGGCACTGTTCGGGTTGGCCGTGGTCGGCATGGGAAGGGTGGAGAAACAGTTCTTTCCCAACTCGGATCGCCCCGAACTGACGGTCGAGGTCAACCTCCCCCCCGGCAGCGCCTTTGCCGCGACCGACAGCACGGTCAAACAGATCGAAGAAGCGATCATGGCCGAACCGGAAGCGCAAGGCATCACCAGCCATATCGGCCAGGGCGTGCCGCGCTTCATCCTGCCGCTGGATTCCCCATTGCCCGACCCGGCCTTTGCCCAGATCATCGTCCAGACCTCAGGCCCCAAGGCCCGCGATGCGCTCAAGGGAAAGCTGCGGAAAGTCGTGGCCCGGGGCGCCTTCCCGCAAGCCCGCGTGCGGGTGAAGCAGTTCGTCTTCGGTCCGCCCGTGCCATTCCCGGTGCTCTTCCGCGTCATCGGCCCGGATGTGAACGAGCTGCGCCGGATCGCCCGCGAGGCCCGCGCCATCATGGCGCAAAATCCGAACCTGCGCGATGTGCACCTCGATTGGGGGGAACGGACGCCGAGCCAACGCCTGGTCCTCGACCAGGAACGGCTGCGCCTGCTCGGCCTGACCCCGCAGGCCGCCGGACTGCAGTTGCAGGCGATTCTCAACGGGGTGCCGACCACCCAGATGCGCGACGGCATCCGTGCGGTCGACGTGGTGGTGCGCAGCCCCGCTGCCGAGCGCCAGAGCCTGGAGAACCTCGCCAAT
>DASWJX010000071.1:0-3868 GCA_036396915.1 Geopsychrobacteraceae bacterium
GCTTTTTGCAGCAATCGCTGCGCAGGCAGAGCCGGCAACGGTCGTCACTGCACCATTGACAATAATGGCAGTCCGGGCAGGGGTGCTTTTTCTGTCGCTCGCTCATGGTTCCATTGTACGGGGATATTCAAAGCGGAGCAAGCTGGCGCAGCGCCGCGGGCTGACTTCGGCGTTGCCGCCACAGGTAAAGGGCTTCAAGGAGTTCCGCGCCGAGCAGCAGACCGATCCCGATGCCGACCCCGGAGACGGGCGGTTGCCAGCTGACGATCGGCCACCAGGCCAGCAGCAGAAAACTGCTCTTGAGAATGGTGGAACGCCCCAGCTTGCCGGTCTGGTGCGCCCCGGCAAACCAGCCGCGCAGCAGGTTGCTCGCCCCGTAGAGCAGGGGGAAGAGCGCGCAACCGCCCAGTGCAAAACGCAGGTAGTGGCGCAGTTGCGGGTCGATGCCGAGCAGTTGGCCGAGGATCGGTCGATTCAGCGGACCGGCCGTCAGCAGAATCAGCAAGCCCATCGCTGTCGCCACGATCAGGTTGAAACGGATCAGGGTGCGGTAGTCCGCGGCCGATCGGACCAGGGTCAGGTAGACCTGCTGCAGGTTGCGCATCGGACCGGCCAGCAGAAAGAGGAAGCCGCGGATGACCCCGAACGCCGCCAGAGCCAGCGGGCCGTCGGAGAGGCGGCCGATGATCGAACTGATCAGCAGCGGGATGGTCTGTTGCAGGCAGGAGGAGTAGGCCAGCGGCAGCGAGTAGCGCAGAATCTCGCCGGTGGTTTTTTCCGCTTCCCCCCGGTCGAGCGGCAGATGCACCCGCCAGGCGAACAGAGCGATGACGACGGTTTCGATCATCACGCAGCCGACCAGGGCGAAAGCGCCGAGCTGGGCGCCGGAAAACCAGCCCCGGCCGAGCGCCAGCAGTCCGAACAGGCCGCCGACCCTGACGCCGGTGGCGAGCGAAACCAGACTGGTGCGGCGGGCCTGGATGATCAGGCCCTGACCGAAACCGCGCAGGCCGGTGAAAAAGGGGAGCAGGACCAGGATGTTCAGGGCTTCGCGCGCGGCCTGCGCGACCTCCGGCGGCGCGCCGAGGAGGCGGAGCAGGATCAGGTCGCCGAGCGGAGAGAAGGCGATCAGCGCAAGCATCACCGCAACATAGCTGGCCACCAGCAAAACGAAGATCAGGACGCTGCGCATCGAACTGCGGCCCCGCACCATGGCGATGGTCACGGTATGATTCTGGTATGAGGGGGAGGCGATGAACAGATGGATGACCAGCGCCACCGACATTCCGGCCAGGGCGGTGACGTAATCGTCGAGGCGGGCCAGCGCACTGTTGATGACCGTGTGCGAGACGCTCATCAGTTGAATATTGAGCAGCAGCGGAAAAAAGAACAGCGCGATCTGTTTCTGGGTGAGACGGCCTGCGTTCACCCGGCAGCCCCGGGGAACAGCAGCAGCAGGTCCGCCGGGCTGCCGGCCCGATAGTCGGCGGCGAGTCCGTCGCTGTGGCCGAAGCCGTAAGCGCAGAAGCAGCTGGCGACCCCGGCCGCTTGCGCCGCATACAGATCGGTATGGTGATCGCCGATCATCACCGTTTGTTGCGGCGTCGCGCCGAGTCTCTCCAGCGCCGTGACCACCGGCAGCGGGTCGGGCTTTTTCTGCGGAGTGCTGTCGCCGCCGATCACCGTTTTGAAATGGCGGGCCAGATCCAGCCCGTTCAGCAGCTCGACGCTCAACCGGTACGGCTTGTTGGTCACCACCGCCATCCGTTCCGCCGGATAACGGGCCAGCAGCGCGCGGATGCCGGGGTAGGGGGCGGTACAATCGATCAGATGCTCGGTGTAGATTTCCAGAAACCGCAGCAGCTGGTCCGGTTGGTACTGTTCCGCACCGAAGGCGCGCTTGATCAGTGCGGTCGCGCCGTCGCCGATGATGCCGCGGACCCGGTCCGGTGTCAGCGGCGGCCGGCCGAGCTCCGCGGCCAGCAGGTTGAGAGCGCAGCCGAGATCGGCCACCGAATCGACCAGCGTGCCGTCGAGATCGAAGAGCAGAAAGCGGGGTGTGGCCACCTTTATTCCTTGCCGACGCGTGCGCCGAAGATCGCGGTGCCGACCCGGACCAGGGTGGCTCCCTCCTCGACGGCGACTTCGAAATCCCCGCTCATCCCCATCGATAATTCCTTCATGGAAACGCCGGTGATGGCGAGCTGTTCGATCTGCTCGGTAAGCTTACGCATGCTACGGAAATAGGGGCGCACGTCTTCAGCTTTGTCGCAATGCGGGGGCAGGCACATCAGCCCGCAGATTTTCAGGTGCGGTAATTCGACGACCTGACGAACCAGCGTTTCCAGCTCTGAGGGGGCGCAGCCCGACTTGCTGGACTCGTCACCGATATTGACCTGCAGCAGAATGTCGACCGATTGGTCGAGTTTTTGCCACTGCCGATCGATCTCCTCGGCCAGGGAAAGTCGATCCACCGAATGGATCATCGCCACTTTACCGCGCAGGTATTTAACTTTGTTGCTTTGCAGGCCGCCGATAAAGTGCCAGGTGACTGGTGATTGCACGTCGAAAGCTTTGTCGCGGAATTCTTGCACATAGCTTTCGCCGAACAGTTGCTGGCCGCCGGAAAATGCTGCATCGATCTGTTCGGCTGGTTTGACTTTGGAGACAGCGATCAGGCGAACCTCTTCCGGAGCCCGTCCCGCACGCTTGCAGGCTGCGTCGATGCGGTTGCGGATAGCGGCTATGTTGGTAGCGATGTTGTTCATGTCGATCTCCCGGAGGCTAAATCGGTAGCGGGACGCCCAGTTGTTTCAGCGCCAGGGTCAGTCGACACAGCGGCAGGCCGACCACGTTGGTGTAGCTGCCTTCGATTTCGGCCACGAAGCAGACTCCGAGCCCCTGAATGGCGTATGCTCCTGCCTTGTCGGCGGGCTCGCCACTGGCAATGTAACGTGCGATTTCCGCGTCTGTCAATTCGCGGAAGCGGACTTTTGTGCTTACCGCCTCAGCACGCTGTTCGCCGGTCTGGCGATCGAGAATCGCATAGCCGGAAAGTACCCGATGCTCCTGGCCGGAGAGCATTCTCAGCATCTGTGCCGCATGGCGCTCATCCGCCGGTTTGCCGAGGATCTGGCCATTACAGAGGACGATGGTATCGCTGCCGATGAACCAGCGCCCTTCGACTTCTTTTTGCGCGGCGACGTCGCTCGCTTTATCTATGCTCAGGCGAATGACATGCTCTTCCGGCGTTTCGCCGGGCAGGACCAGTTCTTCGGCCCGACTCGGCACGACCTGGAATTTAAGGCCGATCTGGGTCAGCAATTCGCGACGCCGGGGGGATGCAGAGGCGAGGACGATCTGCTCAGTCATGATTCCCTCCTGACCGGCGTTCAGCAATCGGTTCCCACCACTTTGGCAGACTCTCCAGCGCACGCGCCGCCATCGCCAGACGTCGATCGGCGCGTTTCATCTTGCGCTCGAGCACCAGCGGCGGAAACAGGCCGTAGTTGACATTCATCGGCTGGAAATTGTCGCTGTCCGCTTCCGCCAGGTGGGTCAGCAGTGCGCCGAGCGCGCTGACCGCGGGGGGCAGCGGCGGCTGCTCGCCGCGCAGCCGGCTGGCGGCGAAAATGCCCGCCAGCAGTCCGCAGGCGGCCGATTCGACATAGCCTTCGACGCCGCTGAGCTGGCCGGCGAGAAAAATATGTTCGGCATTTTTCAGTTGCAGGGTGCGGGTCAAACTGCTCGGTGCATTGACGAAGGTGTTGCGGTGCATGCTCCCCAGGCGGGCGAATCTGGCGTTCTGCAGGCCGGGGATGGTGCGGAAGATCCGCTGCTGCTCCGGGTAGGTCAGGCGGGTCTGAAA
>DASWJX010000072.1:0-16948 GCA_036396915.1 Geopsychrobacteraceae bacterium
TTGCCCGCCAGATCGCCGGAGACCGGCTGATCGTCAAGAGTATCCTGGCCCCCGGCGCCGACCCGCACACCTATCAGCCGACCCCGGACGATGTGCAGATCGTGCTGGGCGCCGATCTCTGTCTGGAAAACGGTCTGCACCTGGAGGGGAAAAACTGGATGGCCACCCTGGCCCGGGACGCCGGCAAAAAGCTGGTCACCGTGACCCGGGGGCTGGCGCCCCTGATGATCGGGACCGACGGCCAGAACATCTCCGATCCGCATGCCTGGTTCACCCCGCGCAACGCGGCCCTGTATGTCAACAACCTCACCATGGCCCTGGAACAGTTCGATCCGGCCGGCGCCTTCGAGTTCCGGGCGCGAGCCAAGCTCTATCTGCAGCAGTTGCGGGTGCTCGACGCCTGGATCCGGGAACAGGTCAACCGCCTCCCGCCGCAGCGCCGGATCCTGGTTACCACCCACGATGCCTTCAACTATTTCTGCCGCGAATACCGATTTAACCCCGACAACGACTACCTCAGCATCGCCCCGGTGGGCTGGTCCACCGGCAGTGAAGTGGGGGCGGGCATGACCCCGGAGCGGCATCGCCAGGTCGTGGAATCGATCCGGCGGGCCGGGGCGCCGGCGATCTTTGTCGAAACCACCATCAATCCCAAGCAGATCCGCGAACTTGCCCGGGAAACCGGCGTCAGGATCGGCGGCGAACTCTATTCCGACTCGATGGGCTCCGCCGGCAGTGCCGGGGATACCTACATCGGCATGATGCGGGAGAACGTGCTGCTGATCGTGCAGGCCCTGCAGCCGTAACGGAAAGGCAAAACATGCGCATTGCCCTGACGGCCCTGATCGGGCTGGTCATGATCGGCGGCTTGAGCCTCTACATCCAGCAGCGCGACCGGCGCCTGGCTTCCGCTGCCCCGCTGTCCGCCGTGGAAACGGCAGCGGCTGAGGACTACAGGCTGGAGATTACGCCGACGTTCGCACCGCAGCCCGACCCCTTCGCCCTGCACGGAGACCCGTCCGCCGCGGCGACCCTGGTGGTGCGGGCCGGAGCGCGGGAACTGTTCCGCAGCGAGCAGGCGCTGCCGGCGGGCAGAACGGTAACGGTTCATCCGTCGGCCGGACTGGTCGTCGGCCGCAACGAACTGTATCTGCGAGCCAGCCCGCCCCTTGGCGAAGCCCTGATGGACCACGCGGTGCGGGTGCGTCTGCTGCAAGGAAGCCGGGAGGTGGTGGATGAAACCCTGTGGGGGCCGGGCGGAGCCAACGTGGCGGGCGCCATCGCCTTTACCCTGGATGCGCCCGCGGAGGCCGAGCATGACCAGTGAAAAAGCTCCCGTCATCGAAGTCCGCCACCTCACGGTCAGCTACGGGACCCGCCCGGCACTGCTGGATGTGTCGCTGTCCATCGAAGCAAACCAGCTGGTGGGGGTGATCGGACCCAACGGCTCGGGCAAGTCGACCCTGATCAAGGTCCTGCTCGGCTTTGTCCGGCCGGATGTCGGCGAGGTGTTCATCGCCGGTCAGGATGTGCAGAAAGCCAAAGGGCGGGTGGCCTATGTGCCGCAGCGCGGGGCGGTGGACTGGGATTTTCCGATCATTGTCCGGGAGGTGGTCATGATGGGGCGCTACCAGCGCATCCCCTGGCACCGCAGCCCGCGCAAGGAGGACCGCGACGCGGCGCTGGAAGCCCTGGCGATGGTGCGCATGGCCGATTTCGCCGACCGGCAGATCGGCCAACTCTCCGGCGGCCAGCAGCAGCGGGTGTTTCTGGCGCGGGCGCTCGCCCAGGAGGCCGACATCCTGCTGCTGGACGAACCCTTCGCCGGGGTCGATGCGGCCACCGAGCGGGCCATCCTGGAGGTGCTGGGGCGGGCCAAGGCCGCCGGCAAGACCCTGGTGGTCGTGCATCACGATCTGACCACGGCCGCCGAATACTTCGACAAGCTGATCCTGCTCAAACAGCGGCTTTATGCCTACGCCGCTCCGCAGATGGTGCTGCAGGAGGACCTGCTCAGCCAGGTCTATGAAGGGCGCTTGCGGGTCTTTGCCGGATTGATGGCGAAGGAGGGGTCCTGATGGAATTTCTGCTGCAGGCCTTCTGGGCGCCGCTCACGGAAACCTACTTTCAGAAGGCCCTGATCGGCGGCTGCATGGTGGCGGTCGTCGCCGGGGTGGTCGGCTGTCTGG
This sequence comes from Geopsychrobacteraceae bacterium, assembly GCA_036396915.1. Taxonomy (GTDB): domain Bacteria; phylum Desulfobacterota; class Desulfuromonadia; order Desulfuromonadales; family Geopsychrobacteraceae; genus BM509. The sequence continues at coordinate 2,190 of DASWJX010000072.1, forward strand.
TGGTGCTGCGGCGCATGGCCTTTCTCGGCGATGCCCTGTCCCACGCCATGATCGCCGGGGTCGCCGGCGGCTACCTGGTGATGAAGCTGCTGTTCGGTCTTGAGGCGCACGCTCCCGGCATGCTGCTGGGCTCGCTGCTGGCGGCGGTGCTCACGGTGGCGCTGATCGGCCTGGTGGCGCGCATCTCGCGGATCAAGGAGGACACCGCCATCGGCATCATGTACACCGGCGTCTTCGCGCTGGGCGTGGTGGTGGTCTCGATCTTCCGCGGGTACATCCACATCGATCTGATGCACTTCATCCTGGGCGATATTCTCGGCATCGCCGACACCGATCTGTGGGTCAGCGCGGTGGTCGCCGCGCTGGTGCTCGGCATCCTCATCCTCTTCTTTCGCCATTTTCAGCTGGCGACCTTCGACCCGGTGATGGCGGCCGCCATCGGGCTGCCGGTGCTGCTGCTCGATTACGCGCTGACCACCTGCGTCTCGTTGGTGGTGGTCAGCGCCGTCAGCATGGTCGGCGTGATCCTGGTGGTCGGACTGCTGATCACTCCGGCGGCCACCGCCTACCTGCTGTGCGACCGGCTGGACAAGATGATGGCGCTGGCCGCCCTGTTCGGCGTCACCAGCGTCGTCGGCGGTCTGTACCTGTGCGTATGGCTCGATTCGGCCGGCGGCGGAGCGGTGATGCTGTTCAGCACATTGCAGTTTCTGGCGGTACTGACCGTGGCGCCGCGCTACGGTCTGCTGGCCCGCTGGCTGCGGCTGCGCCGACTGGTTCCCCAGCAGGTGGTGGAGGACATCCTGACCGCGATCCTGCGCCATCAAGGGGAGACCCTTTTGCCGGTGATCCGCCAGTATGTGCAGCAGCCGCTCCATCTGGCCAGGGCCCTGCGCCAGATGGAGCAGGAGGGTCTGGTCAGCGTTGCGGGAGACGGGTACCGGCTCACCGAAAGCGGGGAGAAGGAAGCCCGGCAGGTGCTGCGCGCCCATCGCCTCTGGGAAACCTATCTGCAATCGATCGGGACCCCCCGGGAGGCATTGCACCCGACCGCGCACCGCATGGAACACATGCGCGCCGCCGGTACCGTTGACTACCTGGACGAAAAGCTCGGCCACCCGGCCCGGGACCCCCATGGCCGAAAGATCCCACCGCCCGAGGAGAACGAAAAATGATGGCGTCGCAAAAAGTTCGCTCTGCGGCGTTGCGGGTGAACTCGTGAAGAGGTGAATCAGACTCTCGCGGATAAGGCCAAACTAAATCCTGATTTTTGGTTATCTGCGTAAATCCCGCCTTTTCAGCGTCAATCAGCGTTCCATTAAAGATTTCAGCTCAAGGGGTTGTCGGGCGAGATAAAGGAAAGAACATTTTAACAGGGATGAAGGGGATACAGGGGATAGGTCAAAGTCTTGATCCCGGTTTATCACCGTTCATCACCGTCCATCCCTGTTAAAGCGGCCTTGATTGAGGGTGCTGAATAGTTACAAAGATCTTACCGATCGATTTCTCTTGATTGACGTTTGGCCCGGGCTCTAGCAAAGCTCTCGATTCCTCCGCGTCTCCGCGTCTCCGCGTCTCCGCGTCTCCGCGTCTCCGCGTCTCCGCGCCTCCGCGTGAAAACAATGAAGTTTGATACTTTCGCAAAAAAGCATCAACCGGGCGGGCGCAGCGGTTGGGCGGGGCTCAGTTCGGGTCGACCAGGCTGAAAAACTGCTGCAGCAGGCGGTAGGTGATCCCCCACAGGAAGCGTTCCGAGAAGCCATCCAGATCGACGATCGGATGGCTTGCCTGTTCGCCGCGATAGGTGAACAGTTCATGGCGATTGCGCTCGGCGGACCGCAGCTCGCGAAGCGGCATCCAGAAGGTGTCAACCACCTCATAGTTGCGGGTCAAGCGCGGAGTCCGGCTGAGCCGGTAAACGAAACAGGAGACCCGCACCGGCAGGTAGGCCCCCCGGATGTCGTTGATCTGGCCGAGATAGTCGGCGCCGGACAGATCCAGGTCGATCTCTTCCAGGACTTCCCGTTCCGCTGCCTGCCTGGGGTTCTCGTCCCGTTTTTCGACGCGGCCGCCCGGAAAGGCCACATCCCCCGACCAGGGGTCCTGTTCATGCTCGGCCCGGCGGATGAACAGCACCTCCGGGCCGTGTTCCCCCTGACGCAGGATCAGCGCCACCGAGGCGTGCTTGCCGTCGGCCGGCGTCGACAGTTTGGGCCGGTGAGCGGCCAGTCTGGTCTGGATTGATGCGAGCGAGAGCATGCTTTCCGTCCTGTGTCGCGGTTCAGGCCCGGGAAACGAAACGGCACTCGCGGGTGTCGACCTTGATCTTTTCGCCGCTTTCCAGATAGCCGGGCACCTGGATGGCGATGCCGGTTTCGAGAATCGCTTCCTTGGTCTGGGCGGTCGCCGTGGCGTTTTTGATCGCCGGAGCGGTTTCGGTCACGAGCAGTTCGACGATCATCGGCGGTTCCATGCTGACGACCTGTTCATTGTAGACGCCCAGCGTCAGTTCCTGCCCTTCCAGCAGAAAACCCTTGATTTCGTCGTAGAGGTCATCGCCGACCTCGAACTGCTCGTAGCTTTCCAGGTCCATGAACACCCCGGCGTCGCCGGACGCGTAGAGAAACTGACCCTTGCGGCGCGCAAAGTCGGCTTCGTCGATCTTGTCCCCCGATTTGAAGCTCTTGGTCAGAACCTGGGCGGTGAGCAGATTGCGGTATTTGGTTTTGACCAGGGTGTTGCCACCCCGGGCGCTCGGCGACTGGGTGCTGATGTCGAGAATGCTGCACGGGGCGTTGTCGATCCGGACAACCAGTCCCCGTTTGAGGTCGGATGCGCTAATCATGAGTTTTTCTCCATCTGGTTCTGATTGGATTGAAGGGCCGAACCGGCTTCAGCCGGTGAGCGGTATCGATTTGCGGTACGCCGTGCCCTGAAACAGGGCGATCAGTTGATCGTCCTGATCGGTCACCCGAACCAGGTAGGTGGCGAGTTTCCGGTTCAGCGAGACCTCCTCGGCGGCGGCGAAGAGGGTTCCCGCGGTGGCGGCCTTGACGAACGAAGTGCTGGCGGTTATCCCCATGGCGAGATCGCCGTGTGAATTGGAAGCGGCGGCGAAGGCGAAATCCGCCAGGGTGAAGATCGCGCCGCCATGCACGGTGTTCGCTCCGTTCATGTGGAGGTCCGCGATCCGCATGCGGGCCCTGGCCCGGCCCTGGTCGATCTCAAGCAGTTCAATGCCGCAATGGCGGGCGAAACGGTCGTTGCGGTCGAAGTGGTCTTTGATGTTCTGCATCGGGACATCTTTCGGCAGGGGCCGGCGCTGGTTGCGAATCGGCATTCTGGAACTATCCCCAGAGGCTGTCAATCGCTTTTTTCTTCAGCGGTCGCGGGTTGTGGAGCTGCTCCGGCCGGTCGGCTTTGGCCCCGCATTTTCCGCAGATCACCGTCGGTGCGCTGCAACGGCGGTCAATCTCTTCGAGCAGCCCGCGGGCTTTCAGCTCGCACATGCGCAGTTGCGAAAGATCTTCCGTTGTCGGCGGCTCTGTGCGGTCGTTGCGGTCCATGAACGATCTCCCGGTGGTTGTCTCTCTCTCCCACAGGATAATCCGGGCGGGATTTCCATGCAAGGAGTCTGTCGGACTATACATGAGCCGTAATAGAGTCGATTCAGCGTAGAACGGGGTTAGCGATCCGATGGCATCGCCGGACAGGTAATTTTTTTTGTCACGTAACTATTCGAGAATCACCGAAGTTTCAAGAGTTTTTCGTTTAAAAACAGTATTTTACAAAAAAAAGCGCTTGTGTCTCCGGGCGGAAATCACTATTTTTATCATGAACTGAATGGTAATTTATAGCTTGTAACGCGAGGATCCGCAGGTGCTGAAGAGATTGTGGCAACAGATATTCCAGGCGAAAGCGACGGAGAACGGCGCAGCGCTCTGCCCGCTGCGGTTTGACCGCCGTTCCAGGCGGCGCTTGTTGTGGCAGCGCAACATCAGCCGCAACGGCTGACGGCCGGTAACACAGTTTAAGGTCAACGGGCCATTGCGCAGCTGGCGCAATGGCCCGTTTTTTTATCTTCAGCCGCGCTGGAAGCTGACGGCGACATCCTCGCGGTGGGCCGCATCGATCTCCCACAGTTTGCGCAGGGTAAAGTTGAAGGTCCGGGCGATGACGACGTCCGGAAACTGATCGATGCGGGTATTGTAGATGGTGACCGCCGCGTTGTACAGCTCGCGGCGATCGGCGATCTGGTCTTCCAGTTCGGAAATCCGGTTGCTCAGTTGCCGAAAACCGATGTCCGCTTTCAGCTCGGGATAGCGTTCCACGACCATGAACAGCGATTTCAGGGTCTCGCTCAAGGCGTTCTGGGCCTGGATTTTGTCCTGGTCGCCGCGCGCCGCTCCGGCCATGGCGCGCGCCTTGATCACCGCCTCCAGGGTTTGCTGTTCGTGCCGCATGTAGCCTTCGCAGACCTTGATCAGCTTCGGCAGCTCGTCGTAGCGCTGCTTGAGCAGGACATCGATATTGCTCCAGTCGCGGTTGATATTGTTCTTCAGCCGGACAAAGCCGTTGTAGATCAGGATGATGTAAAGCACCAGCCCCAGCAACAACAGCAACAAAACTCCTAGCACGATCCATCCGCTCATAAGCGCGCCTCCCTGGCAAGGTTTCCGGTTATATCAGTCTCTTCTCTCATGTCAGCCATTTTACCAACAGTGCAATCGCCCATCCGCCGCAGAGCGCCGCGCCGCCGAACAGCGGGATGACGGCGCGGCCGTAGCGGCCGGTCAGATCGGTTTCGGAATGGGTCTCGGCAACGATGAACGGACCCCCGCCGGCCGGTTTGCCGATAACGATCTGTTCTTCCTGCTTGCGGCGGCGCTCCCGCTTCGCCAAAGACCGGTGCAGAACCCGGTCTTCCATGGCCACGCGCGCCGTTTCCCATTCGGCCGCGCTGATCCGCCCGTCGCCGTCGGCATCGAAGCTTTTCAGCGCCTCCGGGTCGCGCTTCAGTTCCCGCAGCGCCTCGACCTTCTTTTCGCGCAGGGTCTGGCCCGTCTCCCGCTTGACCGCCGCACAACCGAGCACGTAGAGGGTCGTTCCTTCACAGATGATCTCTTCGAGCCATTTTTCATCGGCATCCCCGGCGCCGGATCCTGAGTCGAACAGCAGGCTGGATTGCCCTGGGGACCCTTCCTGTCTGGTGCGGGCCCTGATCGTGGCGCCGGCCGGATCGACGCAGATCCGTCCGGTTTCGTCTTCCAGAAGAAACGGGACACTGCCGCTGCCGGTGACGCTGCTGACCGTCCAGTTGCGGTTCCGGTCGCGGCGATATCGGGTCAGGCGGAACCAGGCACAGGCGCTGTGCGTCATCGGCGAAATCAGGGCATATTGGCGGATCGCTCTGCCTTTGACTTCCACCATGCCCATGGCCACCGAACGGATTTTGCTGGTCGGCGTATTCTCCACCTGGCGTTTGAGGCCCAGGAAATGGAAACCGGCCCAAAACAGCAGCGCAGCGAACAGGGCGGGGACGATCCCCAGTCGAAATCCGTAATAGGCCAGGGCGGGGAGCAGCTCGGTCTGTTCAAAAAGGAAGATCGCGGCAACCGCGCTGATCCCGCCGGCGGAGCCGAGCCAGAAACGGGGGGTGCGCCAGTGCCGACCGGTCTCAAGCGGCGGCGGCGCCGGGAGGGTGCGGGTTTGTGGCGTGAACGACTCTTTCCTTTTGGCGGGTTCTGGTGCCGATTGCCGGATTTCCCCGGCAACCTGCTCGATGATCGGCAGGCTTTCAGATAACGCTTCATTGCCGAGCAGCGCCGGATTTTGCGTCAGCAGCGCGGCTGCGAGCGCCGCGCTCGGATCGATGCTCTCATCTTCCGCGGCGGTGATCTCCCCCTGCTCCTGCAGGTCGGCCATCAGCCAGCCGTAGCGGGTCAGGCTGAGCAGGTTCTTGCGCAAACCGTCCGGATCGTCATCGGCCACTTTATGCAAGCTGCAGCCGGGCAGGTTGACCAGTCCGAAACCGGTCGCAAGGTGAAACACACCGGCATTTTCCCGACTCAGTTCCAGCAGCTGCTGAAGGTTCTGGCGGCTGCCGGCGGTGGCCCGCTCCCCCAGCCCCCGGTGATCGAACTTGCCGGGGAAGACGCGCACGGCCTCGACGATTTTATTTTTTTCGTCGAGCAGATAGAGGTCGAGGACCGGTCGGCCCTGCATAATGGTCCGGTAGGTTTTTTCCTCGCTGATGTGCGAGACGTTGTCGAGCCCCTGGTAGGCGTGGCTGGCCAGCAGTTGCTTGACGCTGCGTTCCGCCAGCCGGCCCGACAGGTCGGCCAGTACGGCCAGCACCGTGGCCCCTTTTGCAAAGCGCACCGGTTTTTTCTGACAGCTGAAGGTGATCCCATCCGCGTCCGGTTGCAGGCCGCGGATGGCGGCGGGGGAGAATTGCGGCCGGGTCGGCTCGATCAGCCAGTGGCGGATGCCGCTTGCGCCGAGCAGGGCAGAGATCGCTGCCAGCTTCTCCCTTTCCCCCTTGTGGAGCAGCGACAGTCCCTGGCCGACGATGCGCTGGCGGCAGGTGTAGGCATCCAGACCGTGTTCCCCGGCGAGCCGGGACAGCAACTGCTGCAGGTTGCCCGGAGGGGCTGGCTGTTGATCGACGATGAGATAGGTTTCCTGGCCCATGCCCGCCCTGTTGCTGAGAAAGATAACAAAGCTCTAATTTAATCGGCTTGGGCCGCTTTGGCAAGAACTCTTGTCGAAAATTGCCGGGCGCTTTGTCGAGGTTCTGTTCGGGCGGGTGCGGCGAGGACCGTTTTTTTCCGCTTGCGGGCACACGAAAAGGCCCCCGATACAGTAAAAATCGGAGGCCATATTGATGCTTTTTACAAAAGCATCAATATCGCTGGTTAAGCAAAAAGCGCCAATTGCAGCAACGCAGCAGTTGGTGAGTTTTTGCGACGCCAGCATAAATCACGATTGACGTTCCCACGATCGGCTTTCTGCCAATCCGTCGACGAGCAGCATCGGCAACCGGCTCTGGTTCAACTCCATGCGGAACTGAACGAACCGGCTCCTTCCGCCGCAGGTCCTTTTTCAGGGGGTTGGTACGCCCCTGGCGGATGTGATGCACGGCGTCCGGCGTTGGATCGGGCAGCGTCAATCGATTGCTCTGGGATGGCGGAGTCAGGGTCGTCATCGAACGGTTATGTAAATCTGTCGACCTCGCAAATCGCTTCGGGCGTTCCGTCCCCCCCGACGGTCCGACACGCCGCGACCTGACCCGGTCGGCCCGCTCAGAAGTAAATATTCGTGGAGACGGTCCCGACTGATCGCTCACCCCGGAGTTTCAAAGAGCATCTTACCACACTTTTATTATACCAGTTTACGCGGATTTTATTAAGGTTATCGACTGGAAAGTTGCTGAAAAATAACGATTATTTGCGGGACAAGGCCTGCCGCGGTCGCTCCGGCTCAGCCGTAGCCCATGAACCATGAGGTCAGTCCGACCTCGCGCATGGTCTTCAGGCCGGGTTGCGCGCGACGCACCGCCGGAACGCAGTTGGCGAGCATGGCGCAGGTGGCCATATCGCCGGGAAAGCCGCCCTTTACCTCCGAATAGATCGGCGGTTCCCCTTCGATCAGGACGGAATCCTTCGGCGCCGGATGGCCGAGATAGGCCTGCAGTTCGATGCTGATCCGCGGTTGGCCGGCCACGTAACCGGTGGCGGTCTGCAGGATCCCCGCCGCTTCGCCCCTGGCCACCTTGAGAAACGGGCTTTCCAGGTCATGATCGGCGACGGCCGGCCTGACGACATCTTCGACCCGCTCCAGGGTCCAGCCCAGCGCCGCGGCCAGCATCTGGATCGATTCGGTGAAGCCGACATGCCGGATGATGTTTGCCGCGACCCGTTCCCGGAACGCCTCAAGCCCGAGCCCGGCGCCGATCTTCCGCTGGAAGGGCAGTCGCCGCAAGGCCGCGTTCTGGTGCCGTTCGATGCGGATCGCATCGACCCGTCGGCAGATACTGGTCAAAAACAGCGGCAGGGCGTCCACGGCAAAGCCGGGGTTCACCCCGCTGCCGAGAATGGTTACCCCGGCCTGTTTGGCCGCCGCATCGAGGCGTTTCGCGAGCAGGTAATGTTCCTCCCAGGGGTAGGCCAGCTCTTCGCAGGAGGAGATAACGTTTTTCCGGTGTTTGATGCAGAGGCGGAGCTGCTCTTCCAGTTCGGCCAGCGAGGAGAGCGTGGACAGCACCACCACATCCGCTGTGCTTTTGGCGAGGGCCGCCTCCGCGTCTGCGCGGATGGTGACGCCCAGCGGCCTGGCAAGGTTGAGCAGCTCGCCGACGTCCCGGCCGATCTTGGCCGGGTCGCTATCGATCGCCGCCTCCAGTTCGAGGTTTGCGCGTTCCAGCAGATAACGGGTCGTTCCTGCGCCGATCGAACCAATGCCGTATTGGATGAACTTGAGTCGCTCCGTCACGGGTTTTCTCCTTCGTTTCACGATCAGTCCGGCCAGGCTCCGCTGCCGGCCGCGGCAAACAGGACCTTCAAGAAACCCGGCATGCGTCACGCCGATGGGCAAACGGGCCGTTTCGCGGATTGACATCCCCGTTTTCTCTGGTTAATTGATATTCGGACTTGAGGCCATAAAACCCAATGCAAAGGAGATGGAAGCTATGCCAATGGAAATGCCCAAGGTACTGGATTGTACGGTCACCAATTGCGCGTACAACACCAAAAAAACCTGCCACGCCATCGCCATCACCATCGGCGACGCCCCGCAGAATCCCGCCTGCGATACGTTTTTTGAGGCCAGCCGACATGGAGGGGTGCCCGATATGACGGCGGGGGTCGGCGCCTGCAAGGTTTCGGGTTGCCTGAACAACAGCGATTATGAATGTGATGCCCCGAATATTCATGTCGGCATGAAGGGGGGGACGCCGGACTGTTTGACCTTCATGGCGCGCCGATCCTGAGCCATTCACACGGATAACCACGCCTCAGGTCCCTCCCGGTTATACCTTCCTCGCCGGCTTGAACAGAGAGCAGGCCGGCTCTCTGTTCAAGCCGAAACTCCGCAGCAGCCGACCGTCGTCTCACACATTCGACGGCGGTCCCAGCGGATTATGCCTGTCGTCGGCGGCGCGACAGAGCGCCCGCGGCCAGTCGAAGCGGTGCCCGAAAGCCTCGACCACCAGCTTGTCGCGCGTGCAGTCGACCACCTCGCCCGTATAGCGCAGTTGCATGTTCTCGACAGATTGATGTTCGCCGGCAGCGACCGCCTCGCAGACCTCCGCCAAACTGTTCCGTTTCATCATCTACTCCTTCCCGGGCCCGATCCCGACCGGGCTTCGGTCCCTTTGGCTACACCGTCATTATAGCACGAGGCAGGCCCGGTTCAGAGTGATGCCAGGCCTGTGGGGAGGGGGCTGCTGTGATGAAGAAAGGAGATGGGAATAATGGGAAAGCCGCGACAGAGCCTTCCCATGATTCCCATAGTTCCCCTGCCTCCCATGGAGAGTCAGGGGAACCATGGAAGTCATGAAGGCGAAACCCGGCACTAGCCAGGCCCGCAACGCTCAAACCTGCTCGATGGCATCCCCCGGCGCGATGGTCCCGCCGCTGATCACTTTGGCGAAAATCCCTTCCTTGGGCATCACGCAATCCCCGGCCTGATGGTAGATGGCGCAGCGATTGTGGCATTCCTTGCCGATCTGGGTGACTTCCAGCAGGCATGCCCCGATTTTCAGCCGGGTGCCGATCGGCAGCGCGGGCAGGTCGATCCCCTCGGTGGTCAGGTTCTCGGCGAAATCGCCGTTAGTGACATCCAGCCCCATGGCGCGCATTTTTTCGATACTCTCCCGCGCCAGCAGACTGACCTGGCGGTGCCAGTCACCGGCATGCGCGTCGCCGATGATGCCGTGGTTCTCACGCAGTTCGACCTGCTCGGTCGGGGTTTTGCGCTCGCCTTTGTTGAGGCTGAGGCAGACTGCTGTAATCCTTGCCGTCATCTTATCCTCCAATCTTGGACATGCTGAACGGTGTCGAGCCGTCCGGGTTTTTGTTGAGTTGATGCGCCGCCGGTTTGCCGGCGATGACCTGCCGCAGGGTGGCCTGCAGCGCCTCCGGACCGGGCTGTTGCAGGTCGGGTTTGAGGTCGACGCTGCCGTCGCTGAGCAGGCAGCTCTTGGCGAAACCGGTCGAGGTGACCCGAATCCGGTTGCAGGAGCCGCAAAAATGATCGCTCATCGGGGTGATGATGCCGATGCTGCCCGGCGCGTCGGCGATGCGGTACGGTTTGGCCGGGCCGCAGTAGCGGCTTCTGGGGATCTCGTGTAGCTCGAACTCGGCCTGCAGTCGCTCCAGGATCTCCCGGCCGGTGACCGATTTTTCCTGCCACTGGGCTTCGCGGATGGTCGGCATGTACTCGATGTAGCGCACCGCCCAGGGTTTCTGCTGGCTGAGAGCGGCAAACGGGACGATTTCATGGTCGTTGACGCCGCGCATTACCACCATGTTGAGCTTGATGGTCATGCCGGCGTTTTCCGCTTCCTCCAGGCCGCGCAGCACTTGGTTCAGGTCGCCGCCGCGGGTGATCGCGGCGAAGTTGTCCGGCTGCAGCGAATCGAGGCTGACGTTGAGACGCTCCACCCCGGCCTCGCGCAGGGCCTGAACCTGCCCGGCCAGCAGCATGCCGTTGGTGGTCAGGGTCACCTCGTCGATGCCGGGCAGCCGGGCGATGTCGCGGATCAGGCCGATCACCCCCTTGCGGACCAGCGGTTCGCCGCCGGTGATGCGCACCTTGCGGATGCCGAGCGTGGCGGCGGCGGCGACGATCCGCAGCATCTCTTCGAAGCGCAGGATGTCCTGGTGGCCGAGCTGATCGATGCCCGCGGCGGGCATGCAGTAGCCGCAGCGCAGGTTGCAGCGGTCGGTCACCGACAGCCGCAGGTAGTTGATGGTGCGTCCTGATGTATCGTGCATGGTATGTCCTTCTCTCACGCCATATCGGGCAGGCGCAGCAGGATGATTTCGACCTCGCTGCCCGCCGCCAGTTGCGGGTTGTCGGTCGGCACCGGCAGCAGCGCGTCGCTTTGCTGCAGGCTGCGGTTCTGCCCCGAGCCCTGGCGCCGGGAGGGGGTGAAGGTCAGCTGCCCGTCGCTGACGGCCACCCGGCCCCACAGGAACGTCTGGCGTTTATACCCGCCCTCGGCCGCCGCCGTCAAGCGCGCCTTGATCCTGGTCCCGCGCGGCGCGGCGCGGCCCGTCAGCTTTTTCAGGGCCGGACGGACAAACAGGTCGAAGGTGGCCGCCGAAGAGGCGGGGTTGCCCGGCAGGCCGAAGACCGGCGTGCCGGCGATGGTGCCGAACAGAACCGGCTTGCCGGGCTTGATGGCGACCTTCCAGAACTTTTTCTCGAAGCCGAGCGTGTCAAGCACCTGCTGGACATGATCGCAGTCGCCCACCGAAACCCCGCCGCTGGTGAGCAGCAGATCGGCCTTTAGTCCCCGTTTCAGTTTGTTTTTCAGGTCGTCCGGGGTGTCGCGGGCGATGCCGAGCAGCAGCGGTTCGCAGCCCGCCTCCCGAACCCGGGCGGCCAGCAGGTGGCTGTTGGAGTTGATGATTTTGCCGTCAGTGGGGGTCTGCCCCAGTTCGACCAGCTCGTCACCGGTGGAGAGGATCGCCACTTTTGCGGGCGGGAACACGCTGACCCGCTCTATGCCCGAGGACGCCAGCAGGGCGATGCTGCCTGAGTGAATGCTCGCCCCGGCTGCGAGGGCGAGCTCGCCGCAGCTGATCTCCTCGCCCCGGTAACGGACGTGATCGCCCGGGCGCGGCTGCTTGTGCAGGACGATCCTCGCGCCGTCCTGATCCACGTCCTCGATCGGCGCCACGGTGTCGCAGCCGTCGGGCAGCGGCGCTCCGGTCATGATCCTGACCGCCTGTCCCGCCTGCACGGTGCCGGCGTAGCGTGAGCCCGCCGGGATAAAGGCAACCTGGGTCAGGCCGCGGTCGGCGGGAAGTCCCGCGCAGCAGAAGGCATAGCCGTCCATGGCCGAATTGTCCGCCGGTGGCAGGTCGAGCACTGACGCCACCGGTTCGGCCAGCACGCAGCCGAGGGCCTGATCGGTGGCGACGCTCACCGCCGGCAGTGCTCGCACGCTCTGCAGGATAATTTCTATCGCTTCATCGTATGAGATCATCGCTCCTCCACATGTTTCCTGAACGTCTTTGGTCGCATATCAGCGCATTGCCGCAGGTTGATCTGCTCAACACGGCAATGCCCCGCAGTTTTCGATTCTCGCTTCCCGGGCCTTGAAGACCGCCCAGAACATCTCGCCCGGCTGCGGTTCGCCGAGTGCCTGATAGCCGCGGCTGCTGATTTCCGCGACCAGCTTGTCTTTTCTGGACAGGGTGAGCCGCACCCGGTCGCCGATGATCACCACCTCGCGGATTTCGCCGTGCAGATGATTGCGCGGGCTCCCTTCCGGCAGTTCCCGGTAGAGGGCGATATCCCAGGGCTGCACGGTCAGAAACGCCGGGCCGGGGCGCACCTGCTCGAAGGGGGCCAGGAATTTCGATCCGCCGCTGCTGGTGAAATGCAATTTTCCCGCTTCGGCCCGCACCGCGCCGAGGATGTAGTTGACCCCGACGAAACGGGCGACGAACTCGCTGGCCGGTTCGCGCAGCAACTGGTGAAAGCTGCCCTGCTGGACGATCCGTCCCTGCTCCATCACCGCGACCCGCTTGCGGAAGAAGGCGACCTCCTCCGCGTCGTGGGTGACCATGATGGTCGGGATGTCCAGCCGGGTCAGAACCGTCTGCAGCCAACGGCGGATCTCGCCGCGGGCCGCCGGGTCGAGGGCGGCGGTCGGTTCGTCGAGCAGCAGCAGCTTGGGATCCGTTGCCAGGGTCCGCGCCAGGGCGACCTTCTGCCGTTCGCCGCCGGAGAGGGTTGCGACGTTGCGCCTGGCGAGATGGGCGATGTCCAGCTTTTCAAGCAGCAACTGCACCCGCTGCTGACGTTTGCCGCCGTGGATGCGGCGCATCTTCAGGCCGAAGCCGATATTGCCGCTGACATCCAGGTGCGGGAACAGCGCCAGATCCTGAAACATCATGCCGATCCGGCGTTGCTCCGGCGGCAGGTCGACCTTTTTGTCGCTGCTGTACAAACAGCGCTCGCCGAGGGTGACCTGGCCCGAGGCCGGCTGGTTGAGCCCGGCCAGCAGTCGCAACAGGCTGCTCTTGCCGGCCCCGTTCGGGCCGAGCAGGACGGTCAGCCCGGAGCCGACCTGCAGGTCGAGGTCGAGGTCGAAATGCGCCAGCCGGTAGCGCAGGCGACAGCTCAGTCCGTTCATCGCCCCTCCCGTGGTGCCAGCAGGTGGACCGTTGCCAGCAGCAGCAACGAGATCAACAGCAGCAACGCGGCCAGGCCGAAGGCCTGCTGCGGATCGTGCTCAAAGGCGCTGTAGATCGCCAGCGACAGGGTCTGGGTGCGCCCCGGCAGGTTGCCGGCAAAGAGGATGATCACCCCGAACAGGCCGACCCCCTGGGCCAGCGCCATCACCCCTTCGGCAAACAGGCCGCGGCGGACCACCGGCAGGGTGACATGCCAGAAGCACTGTAAAGGCGTCGCGCCAAGCAACAGGGCGGCCTCTTCCAGCTTCTGCTCGATGCCGTCGAACAGCACCACGCAGCGGCGCACGAAGAGGGGGGTGATGACAAAGGTGAGCGCCAGAACCACCGCGCCGAGAGTAAACGGCAGCCGAATGCCGACATCGGCCAGCATCTCACCGAGCAGGCCGCGCCGCCCGAAGGCGAGCAGCAGCGCCAGGCCGGCCACGACCGGTGGCATCACCATGGGCAGCTCAAGCAGGATCTCCAGGCTGCGTCGCAAGCGGCCGCTGCAGCGGGAGAGCCCGTAAGCGCTCGGCAGTCCGAGCAGGAAAATCAACGGCAACGCCAAAAGCGACGACAGAGCCGTAATCCAGAGCGCCTGCTGAACCTGCGGCTGTCCCAGCAAAGGCAGCAAGGCGGATGACCATCCGGCCCGCAACAGCGCCAGCACCGGCAGCAGGATCAAGGCCCCGAGCAGCGTACCGCTGCCGATCAGCAGCAGGTCGAAGAGGCGCGGTCGTCTCACAGCCGGCTCCTTCCGATAAAGCCGTGACGGCGTAAAATCCCCTCCGCCTCGGCACTGAGCAAAAAGCGATAAAAGCGATCGCTGTCCGCCGAGCCGCCGACGACCTTCGCCAGCGGATAGAGCGCCTGCGGGTTGTGCTGTTCCGGCAGGGCCATGCCGGTCAGGCGACTGGTGCCGAGATCACTCTGATAGACAAATCCGGCATCCGCTTCTCCGAGGGAGAGCTTGGCGATGATCGCCTTGACGCGACTCTCCTCGCTGACGATCCGGTTCTTGAGTGCGGCGACCAGCCCGGCGCCATAAGCGGGATCCGTCGCCAGCGCGTCGAACAGCAGCCGGGTATAATGCCCGACCGGCACCTGCGGGTTGCCGGTCACCAGCAGCAAGTCCGAGCGGTTCAGCTCGGCAAGGCTGCCGGGAGGGTGCGGCAGATCCCGCCGGATCGCCAGCACCAGCCGGTTGCCGAGCAAGGGTTCCGCGTCTTTTACCAGCCCGCCGTGTTGCAGCCGGTCCATCACCGCGCGGTTGGCGGAGATAAACAGGTCGGCCGGGGCTCCCTGTTCGAGCTGCATCGCCAGGGTCTGACTGCCGGCAAAGTTGAG
>DASWJX010000073.1:0-29456 GCA_036396915.1 Geopsychrobacteraceae bacterium
TGGCCCTGGTGCTGCATGGCGGAGGGCGCTGGTCGCTCGACCGCCTGATTCAACAGCGCCTGGAGTGAGATCCTTACCTCAATGCTTGTTTTCAAGAAAGGAGGAGCGTCATGAAAAAATCTTCATTTGCCAACCGCACTCCTATTTTCCTGAGCCGCTCGGCGATCTGGCATCCGGCGTCTCGGCAGACCGTGAACATGGATGCGGTCTCTTCGGACAACGGCAAAAACATACACGGTTCCCGGCCGCTTACGGCCAAGGTTTTGATTACCATTTCCAACCGCAGAAACAGATAGATTGCGCTACAGCCTGCAGCGCGAACAGCCCCGCCCGACCTGATGTCGGGTGGGGCTGTTTGCTGCGCAGGGCGGTGACGGTCGCGGGGTTCCGGGGGGGGGTCAGCGAAAGGCCGCTGCGCGCTCGGGATAATCGGTAAACACGCCGTCGACACCAAGCTGCCGCAGCCGCAGCAGCTCGCTGCGGTCGTTGACGGTAAAAACTAACAGCCGCAAGCCCCGCCGGTGCGCCTCCTCGACAAGTTCGCCGGTGACCAGCGACCGGTCGATGTGCAGCGACCAGAGCTGCAGCTCCTCGGCCAGCCGCCACCAATGCTCCGGTTTCCGGTCATAAATAACCGCCAGCCGCAGATCGGGCCGCAGGCTGCGAAAGACGGCCAGCTGCTGCCGGTCGCCGGCGGAAACCAGCAGGTCCGCCGCCGTCAGGCGCCCCTGCTCCAGCCACTCGCTCAGCAAGCGCGCGGTCGGTTCCGCGCTGCCGCGCCCTTTCAGTTCCACGTTGAGCACCGCGCGTCCGGCCACCAGTTCCAGAACCTCGCGCAACAGGGGGATCCGTTCCCCGCGACCGGCGTTGAAGCGGCGCAGCTCGCTGAGCGCGCGGGCACGCACCGCCCCCCTGCCGTCGGTGGTTCGCTCCAGCTGCTCGTCATGAATCACCACCAGTTCCCCGTCGGCCGAAAGGTGGACATCCAGCTCGATCCAGCCGGCACCGAACTCCAGGGCTTTGCGAAACGCCAGCAGGGTGTTTTCCGGATACGCGCCGCTGGCTCCGCGATGAGCAATGTTGATCATCTTCGTCCCTCTTTTCTCGGTCCCGCGCAAGCCGACGCTGGTCGCTTCCGCACGGGTGAGCTTTTTCTGCCACTGTGCTACATTGTGGACATCTCTCGCTGGAGCACGCACATGGAAATCAAGCTGCAACCGATCGGCATACTCCATTCCCCCTACCGGGAAAAATTCATTGTTCCGCGTCAGCCGCGACTGGTCGATGCGGTCCGTGCCGAACTGCACCTGACGCCGCCGTACAACCGTGCCGAAGCGGTCCGCGATCTCGAACAGTTCAGCCATCTCTGGCTGATCTTTCTGTTCCACCAGTCGATGGCGCATGGCTGGCAAGCGACCGTGCGCCCGCCACGGCTGGGCGGCAACCGGCGGATCGGGGTGTTCGCCAGCCGCTCGCCGTTTCGGCCCAACCCGATCGGGCTCTCCGCCGTGGCGCTAACCGCCGTCCGCCAGACCGACCATGGCCCGATTCTGGAACTGACCGGGGTCGACCTGGTCGACGGCACGCCGGTCCTCGACATCAAACCCTACCTCCCCTATAGCGACGCCATCGACCAGGCCACCGGGGGCTTTGCCGAACTGGCCCCCGCGGCCGCCATGGCGGTCGACTTCAGCGCCAGCGCCCGGCAGCAGCTGGCCCGCCTTGCTGAAGGCTATCCGCAGTTGCAGCAGCTGATCGTCGAACTGCTGGCCGCCGATCCGCGCCCCGCCTACCGGCGCGCCCGGCAGGACGACCGGGAGTACGGCGCCCTGCTCTACGATTTCAATATCCGCTGGAAGATCGTTGCCGGAACGGCCCTGGTGCTGGCCGTCGACCCGGTCTGAAGCCGGGCGCCCGGTTTCAGACCAGACTGTCGAGGACCTTTTCCGTCTCGATCCGCCCGACCTCGATCATCTCCTTGGCCCGTTCGAATTCGTAGATCGTGCAGAGATCTTTCGGTATTTCTATCAGGATATCCGGAGAGTAGCTGGCCAGCTTGAAGCTGGCGATGGTGTTCTGCATGGCATCGATGCTTTTTGAGATCATGTCGAAAAGCCCGGTTTGATCTTCATGAACACCGTTGCTCTTCTTCTGCAGGCTGTCGATGAATTCCACGACCATCCGGTGATACTTGTTCCGGTCGCTGCGCGGCCTGGGAGGCGCGGGCAACGGTTCGAGCAGCGGGCGGGCCTTGCCGCTCAGGCTGACGGCAATGGTCATGTCGGTTTGGTCCCGCAGGGTCGGCGCGATCGGAATCGGATTCAAGAGTCCGCCGTCGACCAGCTTTTTACCGTCATGGGAAAAAGCGGAAAAGATCGTGGGGAAGGCGATGGACGCCCGGATCGCATCGAACAGCGGGCCGTGCGACAACCAGACCTCCTTGCCCTGGTCCAGATCGGTGGCCACCGCGGTAAAGGAGATCGGCAGGTCCTCAATATTCCGGTCGCCGATCAGCTCCTTCAGGGTGCTGATGATCCGCTCCCCCTTGAAGAGCGCCTTGCCGCTGAACGAGGGGTCCATCAGGCGCAGCACGTCGAGCCGTTCCAGGGCGCAGGCCCACTTGGCATAGATCTCCAGTTTTCCGGCGGCGTAAATCCCCCCCACCAGGGCGCCGATCGACGAGCCGGCAATCGAGCGGATGTCAAAGCCCCGTTTTTCCAGAGCCTGAATCACCCCGATATGCGCCATGCCCCGTGCCCCGCCGCTGCCGAGCACCAGTGAAACGGTTTTCTTCTGTCTGGCCATCCCCGTGCCGTCTCCGTCAAACCACCGAGCGGCGATCAGCCGCTCATCAGCTGTCGCAATACATAATTCAGAATGCCGCCGGCCAGGTAGTACTCGCCTTCCCGTCCGGTGTCGATGCGGGAGAGAACCTTGATCGACAGCGTTTCTCCGCTGCTGCGCCGGATCGTCAACGGCAGTTGCTGCTTCGCTTCCAGCGTTCCGGAATATTCGAGGCTGACGGTTTCACTGCCGTCCAGTTGCAGCGTCTGTGCCGTGGTTCCGGGCAGGAACTGCAGCGGCAGCACCCCCATGCCGATCAGGTTGGAACGATGAATCCGTTCATACCCTTCGCTCAGCACCGCCCGGATGCCGAGCAGCAGACTGCCCTTGGCCGCCCAGTCGCGGCTGGAACCGGTTCCGTATTCCCGGCCGGCGATCACCACCAGCGGCGTACCCTCGGCGGCGTAGCGCTCGGCTGCCGCGAAGATGCTCATCTCTTCTCCCGACGGCAGATGCCGGGTAAAACCGCCTTCCCGCTGCGGAACCATGCGGTTGCGCAGACGGATATTGGCGAAGGTGCCGCGCATCATCACCTCGTGGTTGCCCCGGCGCGAGCCGTAGGAGTTGAAGTTCTCTTCCGCGATGCCCCGTGCGCTCAGGTACTCTCCGGCCGGCGCATCCGCCGTGAAGGAACCGGCCGGGGAGATATGGTCGGTCGTGATGCTGTCCCCCAGCAGGGCCAGAATCCGGGCCTCCCGGAAGCCGCTGAACGTGTCGCTGTGCGGTGCGGCGGAGAAGAAGCCCGGCAGGCGGATATAGGTCGAGTTTTCATCCCAGGCGTAGGTCAGTCCGGCCGGAACCGGCAGCGACCGCCAGAGCTCGTCGCCGGCAAAAACTTCCGCGTAGGCCTTGCGGAACATCGGTGCCGTGACCAGTGCCACCTTGTCCGCCACCTCGGCGTTGCTCGGCCAGAGCTCCTTCAGAAACACCGGCGTGCCGTCCCGGTCCGTGCCGAGGGGGTCGCGGGTCAGATCGATCCGCGTCGTCCCGGCCAGCGCGTAGGCGACCACCAGCGGCGGCGAGGCCAGCCAGTTGGCCTTGACCTGCTGATGAATCCGCCCTTCGAAGTTCCGGTTGCCGGACAGCACCGAGCAAACGGTCAGATTTTGCTCGCGGACGGCGGCGGCGATAGGGCCGTCCAGCGGCCCGGAGTTGCCGATACAGGTGGTGCAGCCGTAGCCGACCACCTGGAAGCCGAGGCCATCGAGCGCATCCTGCAGACCGGCGGCCGCCAGGTAGTCGCTGACGACCCTGGAGCCCGGAGCCAGCGAGGTCTTGACCCAGGGTTTGCTGGTCAGGCCGCGGGCCAGCGCCTTTTCGGCCAGCAGACCGGCGGCCATCATCACCGCCGGGTTCGAGGTGTTGGTGCAGGAGGTAATGGCGGCGATCACCACATCCCCCTGGCGCAGGGCATAGTCGCTGCCGGCGACCGGCGCGCTGTGGTGCTCTGCCCCTTCCGGCAGGCAGTCTTCCAGCGCCGCGCGCAGCTGGTGCAGCGCGACCCGGTCCTGGGGTCGCTTGGGGCCGGCCAGGCTGGGCACGATGCCGCCCAGATCAAGCTCGACCAGCGAACTGTAGCGCAGCTCGGCATCCCGCTGGTCCCGCCACAGCCCCTGCTCCTTGCAGTAGGCTTCGACCAGTTCGCAGGTCTCGGCATCCCGCCCGGTCAGTCGCAGATAGTCGAGGGTAATCCGGTCGACGGGGAAGAAACCGCAGGTCGCTCCGTATTCCGGCGCCATATTGGCGATGGTCGCCCGGTCGGCCAGCGGCAACTGGTCGAGACCCGCTCCGAAAAATTCGACGAACTTTCCGACCACGCCGTGCCGGCGCAGCATCTCGGTCACGGTCAGCACCAGATCGGTGGCGGTGACCCCCTCGGCAAGGCGGCCGGACAGTTTAACGCCGACCACGTCGGGAACCAGCATCGAGATCGGCTGGCCGAGCATGGCCGCTTCCGCTTCGATGCCGCCGACCCCCCAGCCGAGCACGCCGAGACCGTTGATCATGGTGGTGTGACTGTCGGTCCCGACCAGGGTGTCGGGGTAGGCCCAGGTTTCGCCGTCCAGGGTCTCGCTCCAGACGGTACGCGCCAGGTATTCCAGATTGACCTGATGACAGATGCCGGTGCCGGGCGGCACCACCCGGAACCTGTCGAAGGCCTCCTGCCCCCAGCGCAAAAAGGCATAACGCTCCCGGTTGCGTTCCATCTCGACGGCAACATTGGCGGCGCAGGCCCCGGCGGCGCCGTACTGGTCGACCATGACCGAGTGATCGATCACCAGGTCGACCGGAATCTGCGGATTGATCCTGGCCGGATCGCCCCCTTGCTGTCGCACGGCATCGCGCATGGCGGCCAGATCGACAACCGCGGGAACCCCCGTGAAATCCTGCATCAGCACCCGCGCCGGGCTGAAGGCGATCTCCGTTGTCGAGCTTTGGTGCGGACTCCAGCGGGCCACCGCTTCGATGTCGCGGCGACTGATTCCGGCCGCGCCTTCCTTGCGCAGCAGGTTTTCCAGCAGAATCCTGATGGTCTTCGGCAACCCGGACAGATCGCCGAGGCCGTTAGCGGCCGCCGCGCGCAAACTGCAATAGCGATAAGCGCGGCTGTTCAGCGTCAGTTTTTTTCTGCTGGAAAATGAATCGCTGCTCATGGTTTGGTCCTTTTCGCGCTGACAAGCTGCTCGTGGCGTCAGCCCTCATTATAACAATGCTCGCGGAGCGCTGCAGCGGTTACGACCCTGCCGCAAACGGAAAAAAGACCCTGCCGCCAGGGCTGGATCTTTTTCGGATGCTCGCGGAACCGTCCGCGAACCGCGGCGACTCCCGCCGCGGATCAGCTTACAGGCTCCGCTCCACGCCGATGCGCGGACAAAGTTCCAGGATCGGACACCGGCTGCAGTGGGGGATCGGCGCCTTGCAACAGCTGCGGCCGTGGGCAATCAGCAGATGACCGGTCCGGATCCAGAGGGTACGGGGCAGCAGCGCAGCCAAATCCCGCTCGATCCGGACCGGGTCCGCATGCCGGGTCCAGCCGAAGCGGCGGGACAAGCGTTTGACGTGGGTATCCACCACCATCCCGGGAATCCGAAAGGCGTTGCCCAGAACCACATTGGCGGTCTTGCGGCCGACGCCCGGCAACGCCACCAGCGCATCCAGGCGCTGCGGAACCTGCCCCGCGTGCCGCTCGAGCACCGCGGCGGCGCAGGCAATCAGATTTTTTGCCTTGTTGCGGAAAAATCCGGTTGAGCGGATCAGCTGTTCAACCCGCTCCTGGCTGCAGGCCGCCATCTGCTCGGGTCCTGGCAACTGTTGGAACAGCTCCCTGGTGACAAGATTCACCCGCTGGTCGGTACATTGCGCGGAAAGGATCGTCGCTACCAGCAGTTGCCAGGCTCCGTCGTACTCAAGGGCACATGCGGCGTCCGGATAGACGCTTTCGAGCCGCGCGATAAGGGTCTGTGCTTGCCGGGATGCACTCATCTCTTCTTCCGTGGCTGTCGCTTGCGGCAAAACCGCAAAACCAAGCGGATCTCAACCGATGACCGGTTTCATCTGCCGCTGCCGAATATGTTTCAGCGGCAGAAACTTGCGGGTCTCGACCTGCTCGATGGTCAGCACCAACGGCAGGTGCGAAGAGGCCTGTCGCGCATCGGCGGTGGCGACCACGGTTCCGGCCAGCGCCCGGAGCGCACCCCGGAAGTAAAAACGGTCACGTCCCCAGAGGGGAAACCCGGCCGGAAAGTTGGCGCGCCAGAGGGGTTGGGAGGCGCGCCTGAGACAACTGGTCAGACGAATCTGGCCGGCGCCCCACAGCGGCAGGGAAAAATCCCCGCCCACCAGAGCGGCGCAGGGGAGAGAGGGGTTGCCCAGCAACCCGTCCCCCAGCAGGGCATCGATCTGCTGTTTACGCAGCAGAGGGTTGAGGCTGAGGCTGACATTGAACAGATGCAGTCGTTGTCCCGCATGATCCAGGTCGGCGCGCAGGCAGCTGCCGCCCGCGCCGAGGGGATGGTTCTGCAAGCCGCGCAGCGGGTGGCGGGACAAAAAGCAGCAGGCCGGCCCCTGGCAGAACGGTTTCATGTGGAGCCGCTCGGCCAGCTGCTGGACCTGGCCGGGAGCCTGTCCGCCGGCCTGCTGCTGAAGAAACACCAGGTCGGGGCATTGCGCGGCAATCACCCGGGCGCACAGGTCCGCTGTCGGCTCGCCCCGCTTGCCGGTCCAGCCATTGACATGATAACTCATGACCCGTAAAGCAGACATCGGTCCCCTGTTTCCGTTGCATCGGTCTGTGTCGCCGAACTGAAAATCTATTTTTTCTGCTCTGCGACCCGCCGCAGCGACTTCAGTACCACCGGGGGCTGCGGCAGGTTCTGGTGCATCCCTTTTCGCACCGTGGCAACCTTGCCGATCTTTTCAACAACCTCCATCCCCGCGACCACCCGCCCGAACACGGTATAGCCGTAACCCTGCGAACTTTTACCCCGATGATTGAGAAAATCGTTGTCTTTGAGGTTGATGAAAAACTGGCTGGTGGCACTGTCGACAACCGCGGTCCGCGCCATGGCCAGCGTTCCCTTGTCGTTTTTTAAACCGTTGTCCGCCTCATTGGCAATGGCCGCTTCGACCGCTTTCTTTTGCAGCTGCTGGTCAAAACCGCCGCCCTGGATCATAAAATTATCGATCACCCGGTGAAAGACCGTGCCGTCGTAAAACTGCCGGTCGATATAGCCGAGAAAGTTCTTGACCGTGACCGGCGCCTTGTCGCTGAACAGCTCCAGGGTGATGGTACCGAGGCTGGTTTCCATCACGACCCGCTCGCCGGCGGCCGCGGGGGTCGCCAGAGCCAAAAACAACAGGGTGGTGGCCATAAACCGTTTCATCGCATGCTCCTTTTCTGGATCGCTCGGTGCGCTTCAGAGCGATTCTGCCTTGAGTTCACGCAGCATCAGGTCGCTGACCGCCTGTTTCGGGTCCTTGTCCTGATAAAGAATCTGGTACATCTGCTCGATGATCGGCGCCTCGACCCCCAGCTTCTCGGCCAGCTGGTAGGCGGACAGGGTGGTCTTGACCCCTTCGGCGACCATCTGCATTCCGGCCAGGATCTCCTGCAGCTTGCGGCCCTTGCCCAGCTCGATCCCGACACTGCGGTTGCGCGACAAATCGCCGGTGCAGGTCAACACCAGATCGCCCATCCCGGCCAGACCGGCAAAGGTTTCCGCCGTGCCGCCGAGCATCAGTCCGATCCGGGTCATCTCCGCCAGACCTCTGGTAATCAGCGCGGCGCGGGTGTTATGCCCGAATCCGAGCCCGTCGGACACGCCGGCGGCCAGGGCGATCACGTTCTTCAGCGCGCCGCCCAGCTCTACGCCGATGATGTCGTTGTGCGTGTAGACACGGAAGGTTTCCGTGTTGAACAGCTCCTGAATCGTGCCGGCCACCTTTTTGTCGCGGGCCGCGGCAACCACCGCCGTCGGCATGTGGGCGGCAACCTCTTTGGCAAACGACGGTCCGGACAAAAATCCGATATTTTTCTGCAGCGCCCGAGGCAGGGTCTCCTCAAGAACCTGGGACATCAGCATCAGACTGTCGTTTTCGATCCCCTTGGAGGCCGAAACGATCAGCACCCGCTCGTCAAGGTGCGGAACGCACTGTTCAACGACCCGACGCAAGACCTGCGACGGCGGAACCAGCAGGATCAGTCTCTGCCCGGTGACGGCCTCGGCCAGCGTCGAGGTGAAGCTCAGCTGTTCGGAAAGCGTGACGCCGGGCAGATAAAGATCGTTCTGCCGGGTCCGCCGCATCCGTTCAACCAGCTCGGTCTCATAGGCCCACAGGGTGACCGGGTAGCCCTTTTCAGCCAGCAGATTGGCCAGCGTCGTTCCCCAGCTGCCGGAGCCGATAACCGAAATTTTCGCCGCGATTTCATCTCGTTTCATCAGAGTGCCTTCTTCTTTTTGGCGATCCGTTGCTCCAGTCGCCCGATTTTTTCCTGCAGCACGTCCTGCCGCGGATAATCCGTCAAGCCGCGATACGCCTTGAGGGCCTCCTTCAGCCGTTCCTCGTTTTCCAGCAGTTCGGCCAGACAAAAGCGCGCCTCGCCGGCATAGGGACTTTGCGGAAAGGTTTCGACCAGGCTGACATAGCCGCTGCGGGCGACCGCGGTCTGCCCCTCCAGCAGAGCGGCCCCCGCGCGCCGGTACAGAACCTCGGCGCGCAGCGGACTCTCCGGAAAGCGCTCGAGAAGAGTGTCCAGTTCGATCCGGGCCTGAGCGTAATTATTCAGCCGGAAGTAGCAGTCGGCAATTTCAGAGAGAATCCGGTCCCCGTCCCCGGTTCCCTGATCGAGCAGACGTTGATAAACCACGATCGCCTCGGCAAAATCACGCAACCGATACTTGGTCAGCTCGGCCGCTTCCAGTTGCGCCCGGACCACCAGCGCGCTTTGCGGATAATCGTGTTCCAGCTGCAAAAAATAGAGCAGCGCCTGCTGGTCCTGACGCAGATCGAAACGGCTGATCATACCCGCCCGGAACAGGGCTTCGGCCGCCCGGGACGACTCCGGATAGGCGCGGAACAACCGTTGATAGCGGGTCAGCGCCGGTTCCGGGCGGTGCTGCCCCTCCAGGGCCAGCCCCTTGCTGAACAAACGCTCGGGAGCCGTCTGTTGATAACTGCGATAGCCGAAAACCAGCGCGATGGAAACCAGGCAGCCGAGCAGAACCAGAAGAATCAGGCGGAGGCCCCGATGTTTATTCTTCTGTGTCCTCAGTCCCTGTTTCTTCAGCTCCTTCTTCAACTTGCGCAGGCTCATCGGTCTCATCCTTTTCCGCCAGTTTGGCGACCGAAACGATCCGTTCCTCGTTTTCCAGAACCATCAACCGCACCCCCTGGGTATTGCGGCCGATCGACCGGAAGTTGGTGGCCTTGGTTCTGAGAATCTTGCCGCGATTGGTGACAAACATCAGGTCGGTTTCCTCATCCACCAGATGAACGTCGACCACCTGCCCGTTGCGCTCGGAGGTTTTGATGGTGATGATCCCTTTTCCGCCCCGGCTCTGAACCCGATATTCCGACAGATCGGTGCGCTTGCCGTAGCCGTTTTCGGTGACCGTGACCAGGGTTGCCGTGGTGTCATGATTGACCACTTCCATACCGATCAGACAGTCTGCGCCCTCCAGCATCATGCCGCGTACGCCGCGGGCGGTACGCCCCATCGGTCGGGCGTTCTCTTCGGGGAAACGGATCGATTTACCGGTACGGCTGGCCAGCAGAATATCCATCGTGCCGTCGGTCAGGCGCGCCGAGATCAGGCTGTCGTCCTCGTCGATGGTCAGCGCGATGATGCCGCCCTGGCGCGGATGGGAGTAGGCCATCAGATCGGTCTTTTTGACCGTTCCCTTGCGCGTGGCGGTAATAATGTACTTGCCGTCGACAAACGCCTTGACCGGCAGGATGGTCATGACCTTTTCATCCGGCGCCAGCTGCAGCAGGTTGACGATCGCCTTGCCGCGCGCCGCCCGCCCGCCCTGGGGTATTTCATGGACCTTGAGCCAGTAAACCTTGCCGTGATCGGTGAAAATCAGGATATAGGAGTGGGTCGACGCGACGAACAGATTGTCGACGAAATCCTCGTCCTTGGTTTTCATCCCGGTTTTGCCTTTACCGCCGCGGCGCTGGGCCCGATAGAGGGAAACCGCGTTGCGCTTGATGTAGCCGCTGTGGCTGACGGTCACCACCATGTCTTCCTCGACGATCATATCTTCCAGGGTCAGATCGGCGGTACGGTCGATAATTTCGGTCCGGCGCGGATTGGCGAATTTTTCTCGTACTTCGAGCAGTTCCTGGCGGATGATCGTGAGAATTTCCACCTCGCTGGCCAGAATTTCCTTGAGGCGCTTGATCTGCGCCATGATCTGCTCAAGTTCGGCGATGATCTTGTCGCGCTCGAGTCCGGTCAGACGATGCAGGCGCATATCGAGAATCGCCTGCGCCTGCAGATCGCTGAAGGAGAAACGCATCATCAGGCGTTCCTTGGCTTCCGCGGGACTGGCGGAGCTTTTGATCAGCTGGATCACCTCATCGAGATTATCCAGCGCCAGTTTCAGGCCCAGCAGGATATGGGCCCGGGCCTCGGCTTTTTTCAGTTCGAAAACACAGCGGCGGGTGACGATCTCCCGCCGGTGATCGATAAAGCAGTTGAGGGTTTCGCGCAGGGTCAGAATTTTCGGTTGACCGGAAACGATGGCCAGCATGATGATGCCGAACGAGGATTGCATCGCGGTCATCTTGTACAGCTGGTTGAGGATGACCCCCGGCACCATGTCCCGCTTCAGCTCGATGACGATCCGCATGCCGTCGCGGTCCGACTCGTCGCGCAGATCGCTGATCCCTTCTATCTTTTTGTCCTTGACCAGTTCGGCGATTTTTTCGATGAGCCTGGCCTTGTTCACCTGATAGGGAATCTCGGTGACGATGATCGCTTCGCGGCCGCTGCGGCGGTCCTTTTCCACCAGGGCCCGGGCCCGCATCTGGACAATGCCGCGTCCCTTGCTGTATGCCTCGCGAATGCCTTCCCTGCCGTTGATAAACCCGGCGGTGGGAAAATCGGGGCCCGGTATCTTCTGGATCAGTTCCTCGATGTCGATGCGCGGATCGTCGATCAGAGCCACCAGCCCGTCGATGATTTCGCCAAGGTTGTGCGGCGGAATCTTGGTGGCCATGCCGACCGCGATCCCCTCGGAACCGTTCACCA
Source organism: Geopsychrobacteraceae bacterium (assembly GCA_036396915.1). Taxonomy (GTDB): domain Bacteria; phylum Desulfobacterota; class Desulfuromonadia; order Desulfuromonadales; family Geopsychrobacteraceae; genus BM509. The sequence goes on from DASWJX010000073.1 coordinate 11,600, forward strand.
GCAGATTGGGATACTTGCAGGGCAGAACCAGCGGCTCCTGCAGCGAGTCGTCATAGTTGGGTCCGAAATCGACGGTCTCTTTGTCGATATCCGCCAGCAGTTCGTGCGACAGTTTGTCCATGCGGATTTCCGTATAACGCATGGCCGCCGCCGAATCGCCGTCCACCGAACCGAAATTGCCCTGGCCGTCGACCAGGGGGTGGCGCATGGAAAAATCCTGGGCCATGCGGACGATGGAATCGTACACCGCCGTGTCGCCGTGCGGGTGGTATTTACCGATGACGTCGCCGACCACCCGAGCCGATTTTTTGTAAGGCTTGTTGTAATCGTTGCCGAGATCATGCATCGCAAACAGAATCCTGCGGTGCACCGGCTTGAGCCCGTCGCGCACATCGGGCAGGGCGCGACCGACAATGACACTCATGGCATAGTCCATGTAGGACTTGCGCATCTCGTCTTCGATATTGACCGTTATTTTATTCTGGTCCTGCATTTAAATTTCCTCCGGAAAACCAGGCAAAGAACAAGGGAACTCCCTTAACCGTCGTTTCATGCACTAAACATCCAGGTTGGCAACATTGAGGGCGTTGCGCTCAATAAACTCCCGGCGCGGCTCAACCTGATCGCCCATCAGAACGGTGAAAATTTCGTCCGCCTCAACGGCATCCTCGATCGCCACCTGCAGCAGCACCCGTCGCTCGGCATCCATGGTGGTTTCCCACAACTGTTCCGGGTTCATCTCGCCCAGCCCCTTGTAGCGCTGGATGTACTGGCCCTTCTTGGCGCGCACCAGAAAATGGTCGAGCAGTTCCTGACGGTTGGCGATGTCGCTGCTTGCCTTGTCTTCATAGGTGACGACCACCGTACCCCTGCTGCCGATCTCCTCCACCAGCCGGAACGACTGCAGCAGCAGTTTGTATTCGTGCGAGGCCAGGTTTTCAACGGTCCTCTGATCGATCCGCGCATGCAGGTTGCCGTAGGTCACCAGAATCCGGTCCGGGTCCTGCATCACTTCGAAACGCGCTTCCGGCGCGATCTTGCGCATCTGCTCGGCCAACGGTTCCAGGTCGGCATGATCGGCGTAGCCGTTTCTGATTTTGCCCTTGAGGAAAAGATTGAGAATGTCGGTCGGCACACCGCGGTTGACGATTTTCTCGAAATGCTGGTTGTAATCGATGATATTTTTCAGCGTCGGGATGATCTGCTTGCCGCGCAGAACCTTGCCGTCGTCCAGCTGAACCGTCGCCCCCTCGGTTCCGGTTTCGAGCAGATACTCGAGCAGGACCTCGTCATCCTTGAGATAGAGCTCCTTTTTTCCCCGCTTGACCTTGTACAGCGGCGGTTGGGCAATATAGAGATGGCCGCGCTCCACCAGTTCCGGCATCTGCCGAAAGAAGAAGGTCAGCAGCAGGGTGCGGATATGCGAGCCGTCGACGTCGGCATCGGTCATGATGATGATGCGATGGTAGCGCAGCTTGGCAACGTCGAAATCCTCCTTGCCGATGCCGGTGCCCATCGCGGTGATCAGGGTCCGGATTTCGTTGGAGGTCAGCAGTTTGTCGAAGCGGGCTTTTTCGACATTGAGAATCTTGCCCTTGAGCGGCAGGATCGCCTGGTATTTGCGGTCCCGTCCCTGCTTGGCGCTCCCCCCGGCCGAATCGCCCTCGACCAGGTAGATTTCACAAAGAGCCGGGTCTTTTTCCTGGCAATCCGCCAGTTTTCCCGGCAGGGCAAGTCCCTCAAGAGCACCCTTGCGGCGTGTCAGATCGCGCGCCTTGCGCGCCGCCTCCCGCGCCCGGGCCGCTTCTATCCCTTTTTCCAGAACCCGCTTTGCGACCTGGGGATTCTCTTCGAGATAGGTGGCCAGCTGCTCGTTCATCAACGATTCGACATAACCCTTGATCTCGGAATTTCCCAGTTTGGTCTTGGTCTGACCCTCGAACTGGGGATCGGAAAGCTTGACCGAAATGACCGCGGCGATACCCTCCCGGAGATCGTCTCCGGAAATAGACACCTTGATGTTTTTCAGGAGGTTGTTGGCCGCGGCATAGGTATTCATGGTGCGGGTCAGGGCCGCCTTGAATCCGCTCAGATGGGTTCCGCCCTCATGGGTGTTGATGTTGTTGGCGAAGGAAAAAATTTTTTCATCGTAGCCGTCGTTGTACTGCAGGGCGATTTCGATCTCCGCCCCTTCTTTGACCCCGTGAAAATAGATGGGTTGGGGATGAACGGGGCTCTTCGCCCGATTGAGGTATTCGACAAAGGAACGGATACCGCCTTCGTAGATGAAATCATGACTTTTCTCGCTCCGGTCATCCGCGATCCGGATGCGTACCCCGGCATTGAGAAAGGCCAGTTCCCGCAGGCGCTGCGAGAGCGTTTCAAAGGAAAACTCCGTGGTATCGAAAATTTCGCCATCCGGCCAAAACGTGATCGTAGTCCCGCGTTTTACGGTTTCGCCGCACTCGGCAAGAGGGGCATCGGGTATGCCACGGGCATAACTCTGCCGATAGATGATCCCTTCGCGGCGGATTTCCAGATCGAGTTTGATGGAGAGAGCATTGACGACCGAGACACCGACGCCATGCAGACCGCCGGAGACCTTGTAGGCGCCGGTCCCTTCATCGTCGAACTTGCCACCGGCATGCAGCACCGTCATGACCACTTCGGCCGCCGATTTGTTTTGGCCTTTATGCATGTCGACCGGAATGCCGCGGCCATTGTCCTGCACCGTGACCGAATTGTCTTCATGGATCGTGACAAATATATCATCACAGTATCCCGCCAGAGATTCATCGATCGCGTTATCCACAACCTCATAAACAAGATGGTGCAGACCGGCTGTTGCCGTCGACCCGATATACATGGAAGGCCTTTTGCGCACAGCTTCCAGTCCCTCCAGAACCTGAATACTGTCAGCCTGGTAATTCGGTTTTTCTGTCATTGAATACCCCGTGGTTTAGTTGTAGCTGTCTATTGTTCCGTTTTCCACTTTTAAAAAATTGCCATCCGAAAATCTTTTATTTTTCAATAAAGTGAAATCCGTACTGGTGATGAACACCTGTCCGGCCTGATCCAGCAGGGACGTAAAAAAAGAGTCTTTCCGGTCACTGTCAAGTTCACTGGTCATATCATCCAGCAGTAACACCGGACGCATGCCGCGACACTTTTTAAAATCGATGATCTGGGCCGTCTTGAAAGCCAGCATGAAGGAACGTTGCTGACCCTGAGAACCGTAGAGTGACAAGGATTGTCCGTTAAGTAAAAACTGCGGATCGTCCCGGTGCGGACCGATCAGGGTGATGCCGTAGAGACGCTCTTTTCTCCTGTCCGCCGCCAGCCGGGCCGAGAATTTTTTTTTGAAGTCATGGGGATCATTAGCATAATCCGGGTATTTGATGCTAACGGATTCACCGCAATGGTACGTTCTCTCAAAGATTTCACTCAGAATGTTATTTATTCTCTCAATATAAGCCAACCTGTGAAATGTAATCTTTGTCGCCAGTTCAGCAAACTGACCATCCCACGGATCCGAGGTAAGGTTTGCTTCCTTGAGGGCGGCATTGCGTTGTTTTAAACATCTCAAATAATCCTGAAACAGATACAAGTAATTGTTGTCCGTCTGAAAAACAGCTCTGTCTATTAGATTTCTCCTCAAAGATGGAGAACCCTTAACAACCAAAATATCATCAGGATAAAAAAGTACAGTGTTCAAAAAACCAAGGGATTCAGTAACTCTTGAAGGTCTTTTATTATTCAATAAAATAGTTTTTTCTTCTTTTCCTATTTCTAAAGACAGCGTATTTGAAACTTTATTATTAATTACTTTTGTTTTTATTTCAGATTTGTCGTAATTTTTATTTATTGTTTCCGAAAGTTTTTTACCTCTGAAACTTTTTAGATTCGCAACAACATAAATAGATTCTAAAATATTAGTTTTACCTTGTGCGTTTTTTCCCAATATGAGGTTTATACTGTTTGAAGGCATAAACCTCATATTCTCTATATTCCTGAATTTACTAATACTTATTTCTTCTATATACATTTTTGTCTAGAGACGCATAGGCATTATCACTGAAAAGAACTCTTTATTTTTCTCAGCTTCAATCAATCCAGGAGAAAGATTATCCTTCAAATGAAGTGATACAAATTCATCATTCATCACCTGGAGAATGTCTATTATGTATTTTGCATTAAATCCAATGCTTATTTCCGGGCCCCTATAGGTCATATCCAGTTCTTCTCGTGCGTCACCAAGATCAGGATTTGAAGAAGAAAGTTCCAATAAATCTTTTTCAAATCTGATTTTTACACCTTTCGACTTCTCGCTGGAAAGGACCGATATGCGCTTAAGCGCGTGCATTAATTCATCCCTGTTTATGATTGCCGGATGTTCCATTTTTTGCGGAATAACCCTGCTGTAATCAGGAAATTCACCATCAACAAGTCTCATGACCAATGTTGTACTACCCGTATTTACGATGAAGTTATTATCTGAAACACCTATATTCAATATTTCATCACTGTCTTCAGTAAGCCTTCTTATTTCGAAAATTCCTTTTTTTGGTAAAATAAATCCATCTTTAAAATTTGAATTAAGATTAATGCTTAAATTCTTTTTTATCATTGATAATCTGTGTCCATCAGTAGATACCATTGATAAAACGTTTTCATTTTCTGATTTGAAATAAATTCCCGTTAAATTATATTTTGTTTCATCATTTGAAACGGAAAATATTGTTTTATCTATCATCTCTTTTAGATTATTTGAATTTATTTCATTCAATTCTGTATTTTTACATTCTGGATATTTTGGAAACTCATCCGGAGATAATCCAACCAGATTGAATACTGACTTGCCGCATTTTATCTCCACCCAGAAGTTTTCTTTTACGCTGAATGATATTTCCTTATTCGGAAGTTCCTTTATTATTTCAAATATTTTTTTTGCCGAAACAGTGACCTTTCCGGTCTTTTTTATATTTGCTTCATAATAGGATCTGACTCCAACTTCAAGATCAGTCGCTGTGAAAAATATATTTTTTTCATCTGCTTCAATAAGGACATTGGATAAAATGGGGATCGTATGTCTTTTTTCGATAATTCCCTGAACTCTGGTCAAGGCCTTCAGAAAGGTTTCTCTCTCGATCGTAAATTGCATCCGGTCCTCCATTCACACAGGTTACTTGTTCTTATATTTTATTTAAAAAAAATAGTAGTAATAGTAGAGACTGTTTATATGTTGAAAACTCTGAAAACTGCCGAAAAACAGGCCAAAAAGCGAATTGAATGCCTGTTGGCCCACGCGCCGTTTTTTTGAAGTTTTGTGAGCAACGCAAAATTTTGCGACTTATCCCCAATTCTTCCATGTTTTTATAAACAGGTTATGGCATGAGGTTGTTCATCAGTTTTTCTATCGTGGCTCTCAGCTGAATATCCTCTTCCATCTTTTTTTCTATTTTTTTAATGGCGTGAATAATGGTCGAATGATCTTTTCCGCCAAACTTGCTGCCTATTTCCGGAAAGGAAGAAGAGGTCAGTTTGCGAGCGATATACATGGATATCTGGCGCGGTAAAACCAGATTTTTCAGTCTCTTGGATGATTTTATTTCCGAGGTCTTGATGTGAAAATGATTGGCCACCAATTTTTGGATAGATTCGACAGTGACCTCTTTATTCTGTTCAACCAGGATGTCCTTGAGTACTTCCTTGGCCATGGCAAGGGTTACGGGGGTGGAAGTAAGGCTGGAAAAAGCGCCGATTCTGATCAGGTAGCCTTCCAGTTCCCTGACATTGCTGGTGACTGTCGTGGAAAGAAAATAGGCAACATCTTCCGGAAGATTGATCCGGTTCTGGTCTGCCTTCATCTTGAGGATGGCCTGTTTGGTTTCGGTATCCGGTGATTGAATATCTGCAATCAAACCCCATTCAAATCTTGATCTCAGCCTTTCTTCCAGGCCGGGCATTTCTTTGGGAAATTTGTCCGAGGTTACGACAATCTGCTTGTGTGACTCGTAAAGAGCGTTGAAGGTGTGAAAAAACTCTTCCTGGGTTCGTTCCTTGCCGGCCAAAAACTGTATGTCGTCGATCAGGAGCACATCCATGGATCTGAACTTGTTTCTGAAATCGTCCATTTTGGCATATCTCAGTGAATTGATAAGTTCATTCATGAATTTTTCGGAAGAGTAGTAACAGACCTTGGTATCCCGGTTTTTCGAAATGATTTCATTGCCTATGGCGTGAACGATATGGGTTTTACCGAGACCGACACCACCGTAAATAAAGAGGGGATTGTAGGTTGTCGCGGGATTGTTGGCGACGGCCATGGCCGCCGCGTGAGCAAACTGGTTTGAAGGTCCCGATACAAAACTCTCGAAAGTGTATTTTTTGTTCAGATTCTGGAAATGATTTTCTCTTTTTTGGGGTTGTTGCTGAACCGTTTCTCTTTTTATTTCGGAGCGCTTTTCTTCCGTTTTCTCAACCGGTTTTTTTTCGTTTGTGGCATTGATGTTGATGTTAAGCTGGTAATTGGCGGCACCGAGTTCAGACAGGGTTTTTTCCAGAAGCGCACGATAATTTTCATTTATCCAATCGAGGAAAAAGCGATTGGGAACTTCCACGGTCACCTTGTCCTTGTCTACCGCTACAAAAGTAAGTGGTTTTAGCCAAGTGGAAAAATTATGCGGACTCAGCTGTTTTTCCAGGTGGGCCATTGTTTCCAACCAGAGACGATCCATAGGACTTTCTTAGCCGTTTATCCACAAAATATCAACAGTTGTGGATTCATTGTTTCGGTTATTGTTTATCCGGGAAAAGGTAGCGTATGAAAGTAACAAACCGCCCTTTTTTTTGCAAGCATTCTGACGTGAATCCGGCAACGCTAAATTTTAGATTAAGGCAGGGACCGGATATCCGTATCGCCACGGAATATGGTTATTTTTCTTGACTTGGTGTTTGTTTTGTGTTTAAAACTGCTACTTTGTCAGCAAGCAATTAAATAGAAAGAAGGAGTCTATAGATGTCCAAGCGCACATTTCAACCCAGCCGGATCAAGCGTAAGCGGACCCACGGTTTCCGTAAGCGGATGCAGACCAAAAACGGTCGTCACGTTATCAATCGTCGGCGTTCCCGCGGTCGCAAGTCGTTGAGCGCCACCGTGACGCAGAAGTAATACTTGCAGGCCGGTAAAAAATATTCTTTTCCTTCCGCGTTCAGGTTGAGGAAGGCGAGGGAATTCGGACTCGTGCAAAAAATGGGGTGTAGAATTCATACACCCCATTTTATTCTGCTGAAAATGCCGTCCCGCAGCGGCGTTACCAAACTGGGTCTGACAGTGAGTCGAAAAGTCGGCAATGCGGTCTGTCGGAACCGGATCAAGCGCCTGCTCAGGGAGTACTTCAGACAGCATAGGCATAATTTTGATCCGCCCATCGAACTGTCGGTTATTGCCAAAAGAAACGCCGGTGAAATAGAGGCGAAAACAGTTGCTGGTGAACTGGATATATTGAAGAAAAAGGGTTGAAAGCTACCTATGGCTGCAAAACCGTTTATCTTTTTGATCGATATCTACCGCTACCTTATTTCCCCCATGTTGCCTCAGTCCTGTCGCTTTTATCCTTCCTGTTCCGGATATTCCCGGGATGCGCTGCTGAAATACGGACTCGTTAAAGGTCTTTATCTGTCGCTGAAAAGGCTGCTGAAGTGCCAGCCTTTTCATCCCGGCGGCTATGACCCGTTACCTCATATAAAAATAAAAAAACAGGATTATTAAATCATATGGAAAACAAACGGACGGTACTGGCAATCGCCCTGATTATCCTTGTCTGGTCTGGTTACAGTCTGTTATTCCCCCCCCAGCCACCGCCGCCGCCCGCAGTCGCCCCCCAGGTGGCTGCCGAACCGGCAGCAGAAAGATCCGCCGAGACTTTTTCCGGGGAGAGCAGGGTGGTCGGCGCCGTTGCTGAAAACATGCAACCGGCGGAAACGCCCAAAATCGAAAAGAAAATCCGGGTCGAATCCGACCTCTATCTATATGAGTTGACCACGGACGGCGCCAGGTTGCGCCGGGCGGTATTGAAAAAATATAAAGAAGAGAATAAGCCGGATGCCGCCCCGGTCAATATTGTTACGACAGACGGCAACCAGCTGGCAACGTTTAGAACCAGCGGCAATGAAGGACTCTCGCTTCCTGCCGATACCTTCTACGCCCTGCAGGGCGAACGGACCGATTTTCGTTTGTCGGATCAGGGCGTTGAGGTCATCCGATTTGTCGCCAACAGCGCAACCGGTCTGGAAGTGCATAAAAGCTACACCTTTCATGCCGACAGTTATCAGGTTGATCTGAGCGTCAAGTTGATCAACCGCTCCAGCCAACCGTCCCGGGGATCTTTTGACCTTTCTCTGATCAATTACTGGGATGAATCCCGTGAAGGGGACACCTATAATTTTGTAGGACCGACAACCCTGGTCGGTGAAAAGATGATGGAAGACGATCCGGAGGATCTGCAGACCACCTCAAAAACCTACAGCAAGGATTTTGTCTGGTCCGGTTTCCTGACCAAATATTTTGCTACGCTGGTCAGTCCGCAGGCGAATGCGACGAAGAAAATCAGTGTCGAGGCGGGCGACGGTTATGTGGAAAACCGCTTTTCCTCTGCTTACTTGACGTTGGAGCCGGGTGAAAGCATCAGTTTTGACTATGTCGCTTATCTCGGCCCGAAGGATTACGATCTGCTTAAGGCGACAGGGCATCAGTTTGATGCTGCCATCGATCTCGGTTTCTTCAGTATTATCGCTCAGCCGCTGATGATTGCTCTGAAGTTTTTCCACGGATATTTGGGCAACTGGGGGTTTGCGATTATTCTGCTGACCGTCTGTATCAAGGCGCTTTTCTGGCCCCTGACCCAGAAGAGTTATTCTTCGATGAAGGCGATGCAGAAACTGCAGCCGAAGATGGCTAAATTGCGGGAAAAATACGCCAACGACAAGCAGCGCCTGAATACGGAGATGATGACCCTGTACAAGGAAAACCGGGTCAATCCATTTGGCGGTTGTCTGCCGATCTTGATTCAGATTCCGGTCTTCTTCGCCCTGTACCAGGTCCTGCTGCGTTCCATCGAACTGCGTCATGCGCCCTTTATGTGGTGGATCACCGATCTTTCCGCCAAGGATCCCTATTATGTGACCCCCCTGATCATGGGTGTGACGATGTTTCTGCAGCAGAAGATGACACCGACGACGATGGATCCCATGCAGGCGCGCCTGATGATGATGATGCCGGTTGTTTTTACCTTTTTGTTCCTCAATTTTCCCTCGGGTCTGGTTATTTACTGGCTGGTCAATAACGTGCTGACCATTGCCCAGCAGTACCTGATAAACCGTAAGCCGGCCTGAGTGCTTGATGGGAGATTGCGGTGAACCGTACAGAGACCATTATCGCCCCGGCGACTCCGCCGGGAGAGGGCGGTCTGGCAGTTATTCGGATCTCAGGCTCCGGCGCCCTGGAAGCGCTCCATAAATTTTTCAGGCCCACCGGATCTAAAGACAAGCTGGAATCACACCGTCTTTATCACGGCTACCTGGTTGATAACCAGGGCAACCGGATCGATGAAGTGATGGCGGTTTATATGCAACCTCCGCGCAGTTATACCTGCGAGGAGGTTGTTGAAATTCACTGCCACGGCGGGCGGCAGATCGTCAGGTCGCTTCTCGACCTCTACCTGGGGTACGGTTTGCGCCTCGCCCAGCCGGGGGAGTTCACCTATCGCGCCTTTATGAACGGGCGCCTCGACCTGTCCCAGGCCGAGGCCGTCTCCCGCCTTATCCATTCCCGTTCCGAAACCTCCAGGGCGCTGGCCCTGTCCCAGGTGGAAGGGCGCCTGAGTCGGGCCATCCATCGCTTCTCCCAGTCGCTGCGCCGGGCGCTGGTGCTGATAGAGGCCTGGATCGACTTTCCCGAGGAGGAGCTTCCCGTCCGGGAAAATCTAGATCTTAAATTTCAACTATCTGAAATAATTAAAGAAATAGATGTTTTACTGGATACTTTCCAGACCGGAAGGGCGTTTATCGAAGGGGTTTCCATTCTCCTGATAGGGCGCCCTAATTCGGGAAAAAGCTCTCTGCTGAACGCCCTGCTGGGCGAGGAGCGGGCGATTGTAACCGAAATACCGGGCACGACACGGGATACCCTTGAGGAAGGCCTGACCATCGGCGGACTGCCGGTCCGCCTGATCGACACCGCTGGTTTCCGCCACTCCGAAGACCGCGTTGAAATGGAGGGGGTCAGAAGGGCGCGGGAAAAAATCGCTACCGTCGATCTGGTTCTACTGGTGGTCGATGCCTCACAACCACTACAGGAAGAGGACCTGCTTGCCTACAGTGCCTGCCGCGATCGCTCTGCGCTGCTCGTTCTCAATAAAGCCGATCTGGTCTCTGTGCCGCCGGACACGAGTTTTTGCAGCTTTACACAGCTCGAAATTTCAGCGAAAACCGGTCAGGGCCTGCCGGCGTTACGCGAAACCGTTGCCCGCATGTTCAATCAGGAAAGCTGCGATCTGTATGATTCGGTAGTTATTACCGAAAAACGCCACAATGACGCACTGCTGCGCTGTCGCGAGAGTCTGGAGCGCGCCGAGGCTTCCATCGTTGGGCAGATGTCCCTGGAATTTCTGGCCCTGGATGTCAGGGGTGCCCTCGATGCGCTCGGGATGATTTCCGGAGAGACGACCACCGACGACATCCTGAATGATATTTTTTCCAGCTTCTGTATCGGCAAGTAGGGCGAGTGTTTCACGTGAAACAGACGAAACGGTGGATTTGAAAATGACGGGTTACGGAAAAGAGTACGCGGTGATCGTCGTCGGCGCCGGGCATGCCGGCTGTGAGGCGGCCCTGGCCGCGGCCCGCATGGGCTGTCCCACGCTGCTCTTGACCATGGGTCTGGATACCGTCGCCATGATGTCGTGCAATCCGGCGATCGGCGGGCTGGCCAAGGGGCATCTGGTTCATGAGGTGGATGCCCTCGGTGGAGAGATGGCCCTCAACACCGATGCGACCGCGATTCAGTTTCGCCGGTTGAACACCAGGAAGGGGCCGGCCGTAAGGGCGACCCGGGCGCAGGCCGACCGGATGGCGTACAGTGCACGCATGAAGCGGGTGCTGGAAGCGGAGCCGCTGCTGGATCTGAAGCAGGGGGTGGTGACGTCGCTGTTGACGGTCGGCGAGCGGGTCGTAGGAGTGAAAACCCGGGAAGGCGTGGATTTTTCCGGCCGATCGGTGGTGCTGACGACCGGCACCTTTATGCGGGGACTTATTCATATCGGTCTGCATAATTACTCGGGCGGACGGGCCGGAGAGCCGGCGTCCGAGGGCTTGTCCGACTGTCTGCGCGATCTTGGCTTTCGTGTCGGGCGTCTGAAGACCGGGACTCCGGCGCGACTTGCCGCCCGCTCCATCGATTTTTCCAGGCTCGAACAGCAGGCCGGCGATGCGGTTGTCAAACCGTTTTCTTTTCTGACCTCGTCGCTGGTTGTTGATCAGGTTCCCTGTCATATCGCCTACACCAACGAGCAGACCCACGACATTATCCGCGGAAGCCTGGATCGTTCACCCCTTTATTCCGGCGTGATAGAAGGAGTGGGCCCGCGCTACTGTCCTTCCATCGAAGACAAGGTGGTGCGTTTTCCCGAACGCACTTCCCATCAGACCTTTCTGGAGCCGGAGGGGCGCGGCAGCGGTGAGGTTTACCCCAGCGGCATGTCGACCTCCCTGCCTCCGGATGTACAGATCAGGTTTTACCGAAGCATGGTCGGGCTGGAGCAGGTGGAGATTATGCGCCCGGGGTATGCCATAGAGTATGACTTTGTCGAGCCGACCCAGCTCAGGCCGACCCTGGAAACGCGGGAGGTGCCGGGGCTTTATCATGCCGGGCAGGTGAACGGTACCTCCGGATACGAAGAAGCGGCGGCCCAGGGGTTGCTGGCCGGGATCAATGCCGCGCTGCAAGCGACGCAGCGCGAGCCGGTCACCGTCGGCCGCGATCAGGCCTATCTCGGTGTGATGATTGACGATCTGGTGACGCAGTCGACACGGGAACCGTACCGGATGTTTACCTCGCGCGCGGAATATCGGCTGTTGTTGCGCGAGGACAATGCCGACCGCAGGCTGACCGAGTTGGGGCGGCGGGTCGGCCTCGTCTCGGATGAGCGCTGGGAACGCTATCGGAAAAAACAGGACGAATACCGGCAGGGCGCGAAACTGCTGGTCGAGCGGAAGCTTAAACCGTCGAACCGGGAGGCGTTGAGCGCCCTGGCGCTGAGCGGCTTGCGAAACGGCGTCACGCTCGAGGAGCTGTTGCGCCGCCCGGAGATCGGCATCGATGCCCTGGTGCCGCTGGGGGAGGGGTTGGCCGCGCTTTCACCGGAGGTTCTTGAGCAGCTCGAAATAGCCACCAAGTATGAAGGGTATATTCAGCGGCAGCTGGAGCAGGTTGCTCGCTTTCGCGAGATGGAGGATGTGAAGATTCCCGCAGCGGTGAACTACCTTGAGGTTGAGGGGCTTTCCGCCGAGGTCCGGGAAAGACTGCTGGAAATCAGGCCCGAGACGCTTGGTCAGGCCGGGCGGATCCAGGGGGTGACCCCGGCGGCCCTTGCGGTCCTGAATGTTCATCTGCGCAAGAAACGATGAAAGAACTGCTGCGCGACGGGCTGGAGCGGTCCGGTCTGCTTCTGGAACCGGAGGTGTGCCGGGCCCTGGAAACCTTTTTGGCGGAGCTGTTGCGCTGGAATCGCCGGGTCAACCTGACGGCCATCAGCGACCCGGCGGAGGCCGTGGAAAAGCACCTTGTCGACTCCCTGTTGCTGCTGCCTTTGCTCGGGGGTGCGACCTCCCTGCTTGACATGGGATCCGGCGCCGGCTTGCCCGGTATCCCCCTGCAGCTCGCCAGGCCGGAGCTGAGGGTGGTCAGCGTCGACAGCGTCGGCAAGAAAATAAATTTCCAGCGACACGTCAAGCGCTTGCTGGGTCTTGGCCGGTTTACCCCGGTCCATGCACGGCTGGAAAATCTGGCGGACGAACTGGCGCAGAACGAAACCTTTGAGGTGGTGACCGCGCGCGCCTTCGCGTCGCTGGAGCTGATCGTTCAGCTGGGCGCTCCCCGGCGGTCTCCCGCCGGCAGGATTCTGGCGATGAAGGGTCCGGAAGGGGAGGCGGAAGCGCTGGCCGCTGCAAAAATCATTGCCGATGCCGGGCTGCGGATCGAGCGTATCCATAAATACCGCCTGCCTTTTTCCGGAGCCGAGCGGCAGGTCATCGTTTTGTCCTGATAAAAAGCAAGCAACCATACGGCAAATGGGCGAAGTCGGCTGTTTGGAAGCCGACGGGTTTGGCGTTGCACCGCCGTTTATTGGTCTTTTTTTAGCGAACGGCATGTGTTAATCTCTGTGGCTCAACTCGGGCATCAGGAGTGGCTTGCATGGCGCGAATAATTACGGTAGCCAACCAGAAGGGCGGCGTCGGCAAAACGACGACCGCCGTGAATCTTTCCGCGTCCCTGGCTGCCGCGGAAAAGCGGACCCTTCTGGTTGACATGGACCCTCAGGCGAACGCCTGCAGCGGCTGCGGAATCGATAAAACTGAAGTTATTTCAACGATCTATAATGCCCTGCTCGGTGAAACCTCAGCGGCCGAGGTGATCCAGAAAACCGAACTCGGGTTTCTCGATGTGCTCCCCTCCAACACCGATTTGATCGGTGCCGAAATCGAATTGATCAGCAGCGCAAAGAGAGAGTATCGGCTCAAGCAGGTCCTTGCCGAGGTCTCCGGCGACTATGAATATATTATTGTCGATTGTCCGCCGTCGCTCGGGGTGTTGACTGTCAATTCACTGACGGCGGCCGACAACATCCTGGTGCCGCTGCAGTGTGAATTTTACGCCATGGAAGGACTCGGCCAGTTGATGCAGACAGTCCGTCTGGTCCAGCAGGGGTTGAACCCGAAACTGGAAATCTGCGGAATTCTGCTGACGATGTTCGATGGCCGCAACAACCTGTGCCATCAGGTCAGCGATGAAATCCGCAACCATTTCGGAGACAAGGTGTTCAGCGCGGTCATCCCGCGCAATGTTCGTTTGTCGGAAGCCCCCAGTTATGGTCAGCCCGCCATCCTCTACGATATCAGTTCCCGGGGTGCCAGGGCGTATATGGCGTTGGCCAAGGAAATTATCGAAGCGGGAGGTCGTCATGGCTAATCCGAAACGTCCGTCCCTCGGCAAGGGGATCGGAGCTCTGCTTTCATCCGCTGCCCAGGAGGGGGGCAAGAAATATTTCGTCTGCCCGCTTGAGGAGTTGAAGCCGCACGGTCAACAGCCGCGCAAGGTTTTCAACGATGCGAAGATGGCGGAACTGGTCGCGTCCATCAAGGAGAAGGGCGTGATTCAGCCGCTGGTGGTGCGGCAGATGGCGGACCACTACCAGATCATCGCCGGCGAAAGACGCTGGCGTGCGGCGCAGAAGGCGGGGCTCGACAAAATTCCGGTGGTGATCCAGAACGTTTCCGAAGACTGGGCCCTGGAAGTGGCCCTGATCGAAAACATTCAGCGCGAAGACCTCAATCCGCTGGAGGAATCGGCAGCCTATCGACATCTGATGGACAGCTTTGATCTGTCCCAGGAGGAGGTCGCCAAGCGGGTCGGCAAGGATCGTTCGACGGTCGCCAATGCCTTGCGCCTGCTCAAGCTTCCCGAGCGGGTCAAGGATGATCTGCTGAACAGCCGGCTCTCGATGGGCCATGCCCGCGCCCTGCTCTCCCTTGATGACGCGGGGGACATGGTGGAGGCCAGTGACGAAATCATGCGCAAGCGTCTTTCGGTGCGGGAAACGGAACAGCTGGTCAAGAAGATCAAGACCTTCGGCGTGGTGAAGGTCAAAAAGGCGGAGAAAGTGCCCGATCCCAACCTGGAAGGGTTGATGGGGGCCATGAAACAGGCTCTCGGCACCAATGTAAAGCTGACGCCCAAGGGGAAGGGTGGACAGATCGTCATCGCTTACCACGACCTGGATGAATTGGATCGGCTGCTGGAACTGTTCGGAGTCAGTTATTGATTTTGGCCGCGGCCCGGATAGTTATCAAAAAACTCATTAATGCGGACGTTTGGTGACCACTATGTTCAACGGGAAAAAACAGGAGAAGGCGAGCATGAAAAAGTCGGTATCCATCGACAAGGCCGATATTAAAGCCTTTCTCGGCCCCGGCAGTTGCTTTGAGGGCAAGCTCAGTTTCGATGAAATGGTCCGCCTCGACGGTTCGTTCATCGGCGAGATCAATTCGACCGATACGCTGGTAGTCGGCGAGTCGGCCAAGGTTGAAGGGGAGATCCGGGTTGGCGCACTGATCCTGAGCGGCAGCTTCAAGGGCAACATTCAGGCCTCCGGCATGGTCGAATTGCGGGCGCCGGCGCGGGTCGAGGGCAACATCGAGACCCCGATGCTGAAAATCGAGGAAAATGTCCGGTTTAACGGGCAGATCATCATGGCGGAAGCAAAGGCCAAAGTCAGCGAACTCAAGGTCGAAAAATAGACGTAAGCGGCCAATCGCTGCCGTTTTCGCGGCCGACGCGGAGCAAAAATTCTTGACATGCCGGGGAAGCGTATGTTAGCAATGCCCTGCTTTGGCCTCCGGGCGCTTTTTTCAGCGCCCCATTTTTGTATACAGTATACCAAAGACAGAACCCCTTTACCGCATAGAAGAGGTGATCTCAAGTGATCAGTCTTGACTGGACTCTTATTCTGCAGTTCATTAACTTTGTTGTGCTGCTTGTTGTTCTCGACAAGCTCCTCTATCGCCCCCTGCGCGCCGTTCTTGAGCAGCGCCGGACAACGATCGAAGGCTCCCACGAAAAAGCCAAAAGCCTGCAGCATGACATCGATGAAAAAATGCTTCGTTATCAGGCTCAATTGAGCGCGGCCAAGGCCGCGGCGCATCTGGAGCGCAACAAGCTGAAGCAGACCGCGATCGCCGAAGAGACGACGATTCTCGGCGCGGCGCAACAGAAAGCCGCGGCCCGCCTGCAGGTCATCAAGGCGCAGGTTGCCGCCGAAGCGACCGATGCGGGCAAGACACTCAAGGCCGAGGCTAAAGGGCTGGCCGGGCAGATTGCGACCAAGGTTCTCGGCCGCGAATTGGCTTAAAGCTTAGGAAGGGTTTCACATGCGCAAATACGGAACGTTGATAACGGCATTACTGCTGAGCTGTCTGATGACCGGTGTCGCCATCGCTGCCGGCGACGGTCATGCCGACGGTGGCGTACTGCTCAAGGATTTTCTCTGGCGGTGCCTGAACTTCGGCTTGATGGCGGCCCTGTTGATTTACCTGTTGGCCAAGCCGGTTAAAAAGGGGCTGGCCGGGCGGCGCGAAGGGATCGAAAAGGCCCTGGCGGCGGCCAGGCAGGCCAAGGAGGATGCCGAGGCCAAGTTTGCCGAGTATGATCAGAAGCTGGCCCTGGCCACCGAAGAGATCGAAGAGATCGGCAACGCGATCCGGCGCGAGGGTGAGCTGGAGAAACAGAAAATTATCGAAAGCGCCAAGCAGATGGCGATCAAGATCGAGCAGGACGCTGAAAAGGCCGCTGCTCTCGAGGTTGCCAAGGCCCGCACCGAATTACAGCGTGAAGCGGTTCAGCTGGCAGTGGCGTTGGCTGAAGATCTGTTGAAGAAGAACTTCACCAGGGACGATGATGCTCGTCTGATCGATGAGTACATGCAGAAGGTGGGAGAGCTACATTGAGTAACAGTGCGATTTCCATAAGGTACGCCAAGGCGCTGCTCAATATCGCTGCCGAAAAGCAGCAGGTTGAACAGTATTCCGAGGAATTGGCGCAAGTGGTGTCGGTCCTGCAGAGGGAGGACGTGCTGCGTCTGCTCCTGGACAGCCCGACCTTTGCGCTGGAAAAGAAAGCCGCAATCATGAGCGATATTGCCGATCTGCTCAAACTCAGCGACGGCATGAAAAGCTTTATCGGGCTGTTGATCGAAAAGGGCCGGATCGGCTACCTGCCGCAGATTCAGGTGAATTTCCGCA
The DNA here is from genome assembly GCA_036396915.1 of Geopsychrobacteraceae bacterium. Lineage (GTDB taxonomy): Bacteria > Desulfobacterota > Desulfuromonadia > Desulfuromonadales > Geopsychrobacteraceae > BM509. The sequence goes on from DASWJX010000073.1 coordinate 28,673, forward strand.
AGTTTGCCGACGCCCTCTCGGGTCTGGTGCGCGCCAGCCTGTCCTCGGCTGCCGAATTGAGTGCCGAGCGGTGCGCGGCGATCAAGCGGGAGCTTGAGAAGCGGACCGGCAAACAGGTGGTTTTGAGTGTCAATATCGATGAGTCGTTGATCGGCGGCCTGCAGGCCGAGATGGGCGGCAAGCTGTTTGACGGCAGTGTGAAAACCCAGCTGAAACGTATTACCGATACCTTAGCAAAGGGGTGATTAGATATCATGGAAATCAGAGCAGAAGAAATCAGTGCAATTATCAGGAAGCAGATCGAAGACTTCGGCCGCGAGGTCGAGGTCAGCGAAACCGGAACCATTATCTCGGTCGGTGACGGTATCGCGCGTATCCACGGTTTGGACAAGGCCATGTCCGGCGAGCTGCTGGAGTTCCCCGGCGGAACCATGGGGATGGTCCTCAACCTCGAGGAAGACAATGTCGGCGCCGCGATCCTCGGTGATTCCGAGCATATCAAGGAAGGCGATACCGTCAAGCGCACCGAACAGATCGTTCAGGTTCCGGTCGGCGAAGCGCTGATCGGTCGCGTCGTCAACGGTATCGGTATCCCGATCGACGGCAAGGGCGACATTCAGACCGATACCTACAGCCAGGTTGAAATCAAGGCTCCCGGCATCGTGTCCCGGAAATCGGTACATGAGCCGATGCAGACCGGGCTTAAGGCGATCGACGCAATGGTCCCGATCGGCCGCGGCCAGCGGGAACTGATCATCGGTGACCGCCAGACCGGCAAGACCGC
>DASWJX010000074.1:0-14962 GCA_036396915.1 Geopsychrobacteraceae bacterium
TTTTCGAAACTTTCCCGCCAGATGGTGAGCGTCACCGCCGTCCCCTTGGCGCCCCGCAACTTGCGCACGGCCTGCATCAGTTCCAGCTTCTCGACCGGTTGACCGTCCACACTCTGAATCACATCCCCGGCCTCGATGCCGGCTGCGTAGGCGGGTGTGCCTTCAATCGGTGCGACGACCGTCAATTTTCCGTCACGGATGACGATCTCCATGCCCACCCCGCCGAATTCCCCGTGGGTATCGGCCTTCATATCCTGATACATCTCCGGAGAAAGAAAACTGCTGTGCGGATCGAGGGTGCCGAGCATGCCGCGAATCCCCCCGTAAATCAGCTCCTTGACGTCGACTTCTTCAACATAACTCTTCTGGATGATGGCGAGCACGTCGGTAAACAGTTCCAGATTCCGGTAGGACTCGTCCTTCGCCTCGGCCGTGGACAGCAGCTCCGCTTGAATCAGGACCAGTCCGCAGAAGAACAGCAACAGCAGCAGTAAGCGTCTGAATCGAAACATGGATAGCGATCTCCCTGACAGAGCGCCGGCCGATTTATGGCCAGGCGATCTGCAAAAATCCTTCAGTCTGACTTCAGCCACAGCAGCGGATCGAGCGGAGCGCCGTTGCGGCGAATTTCAAAATAGAGCCCCTGCCCGTGGGGGGGGCCGCTCCTGGCGATCACCGCGCCCGGAGCGACAACGTCACCGACGCTGCCTTCCAGCCGCTCCGCCTGCGCGTACAGGGTATGATAACCGCCGTCGTGCGCAACGATCATCAGATTACCATATCCCTTGAACCAGCTGGAAAAAACAATCCGGCCGTGGGCCACGGCTCTGACCGGCGCAGCCGCCTTATAGTCGATTTCAATCCCGTGACTTTCTAGCACCGCACCCGGAACATCATTGTGCCGGGTACCGAAACCGACAGTAACCGAACCCTTGATCGGCCAGGGCAGCCTCCCTTTGAGGGTCGCGAAATCCCCCTGCGGCGCGGCAGGCAGTTGCGTGCGTTCCGACTCCAGTTGCTTGAGCAGTTTCTCCAGGCGCCGGGCGCGCGCCTCAAGTTCGTTGAGTTCCCGGCTCAGCTCTGTTTTGTCTTTTCTGACTCGCTTCAATATCTGGCTGTACAGGACCCGAGCCTCGGCGGCATCCTCACGCTTTTTCTGTTCGCTGTCGAGCAGGCGTTGCTGTTCGTGCTGCAGCCGTTCCAGGTGCAGTTGCTTGTCACGTTGCCGGGCAAGCAGGACGCGAAACTCATCCAGCAGCTGACGGTCATGCCCGAGAATCCGGCTCAGATACTGATACTCCTGGACCAGCTCCATCGGTGTGTCGGAGGAAAAAAGCACTTTTAGCGGACCGGTTTCACCTTCCTTGTACAGGGCGACAAGCCGCCTGTTGACCATTGTTTCAAGATCGCCGAGCTGCTTTTGCGCTTTTTTCAGTTCCAGACGCGCATCGTTCAGCTGTTGCGCATTCTGCTCCTTTTGCTGTTTTATCGAAGCGATACGCTTATCGAGCTGCTTGATCGAGGTTGCCACAACGGAGAGGTCGCGCAGCAGCTCTTTTTCCGCGGATTTCTGCTGGCCGAGATCAGTCGCCGTCCGTTCGATCCGTTTTCTGATCTGCTGCAGCTGGTCGCGGCTGTCCCGGACATCCGCCTGGCCGGGCGCGGAAAACAGCAGACCAAGCAGAATCCCGCAAAGCATGAGCGTCTTCATCAGAGTTGCACGAGCTTGCGCAGTGAAGCCAGGCTGCCGAAGATTCCGAGCAGAACCCCGGCCGCGACCAGCATCAGCTGCTGGTTCACATCCAGAAAGGTCAGATCGATGCCCGCCGGGGTCAGCCAGAATGAGCGCATGACCTGCACCAGAAAAAACTTGAAAACCAGCGACAGAAAAGCCAGCGACAGCAGGCCGCCGAACAACCCCTGGAAAGCGCCTTCCAGAAGAAACGGGATTTTTATAAAACGCGAGGTTGCGCCGACCAGGGCCATGATTTCCAGTTCGTCGCGACGCGCATAGAGTGTCAACTTGATGGTATTCGAGACGATAAACAGCGCGGCAAACAGCAGAAAGCCGCCCAAAACCAGACTGACGATCCGCAGCAGCCCGACAAACGCGTCGAAACGCTCCAGCCACTCCTGGCCGAAGCGGATGCCGTCGGCAGCGACCCGTTCGGCCAGGCGCTCGACGACCCGGGCCACTCCGGCCCGGTTGCGGTATTGGGATGCGAGCGATATCTCCAGCGAAGCGGGCAGAACGTCAGCCGTAACGCCATCCAGCAGATCGGCTTCCTCGCCGAGTCGCAGCCTGAAGCGACTCATGGCTTCTTGTTGCGAGATGTGATCGACCTCGGCGACTTCCGGAAATCCCCTTATCTCCCGCAGCAGTGAGGACAGCTGCTGGGCCGAAGGGGCCTGGTCCAGATAGACGACAACCTGAAGATCTTCGCTCCAGCGGGTCGCCATCTGCTGGACATTCAGCACCACCAGGAAAAAAGTCGCAACAGTTGCCAGGGCGACCGCCATGGTCAGCACCGACGCGCTGCAAAGAAACGGCCATTGGCGCATATTGCGCAGCGCGCGGAGCATGAAATATCGGAACCTATCCAGCACGGCCGGAACCTCCGTTAGCGGCAGTATCGAGCAACGCTTCAGAACACCGGCGACTGAAGCTCATCAGGCCGGTGATCGCCCGCCAGGCAGCCATCCTCCAGGGTGACGACCCGGCGCGGAAAACGCCGGTACAGGCTGTGATCATGGGTTGCCAGCAGGACCGTCGTGCCGCGGGCATTGGCGCGCTTGAACAGTGCCATGATCTCCGCGGCCACATTCCGGTCAAGATTGCCGCTCGGTTCATCCGCCAGCAAGATCAGGGGGTCGACAACCAGCGCCCTGGCGATGGCCACGCGTTGCTGCTCGCCGCCCGACAGCTCCAGCGGGGTGCGCTGCAGACGGTGCTCCAGCCCCACTTCCTTGAGCGACTGGTAGACCTTCTTGCTGACTTCGTAACGTTTTTTACCCTGGGCCTCAAGGGCGAAGGCGACATTCTCGTAGACGGTACGGCTGTTCAGCAGCTTGAAGTCCTGAAATACGACGCCGATCTTTCTGCGCAGATAGGGGATCTTGTGGCGTCCGATCCGGGTGATGTTCTGACCGTCGATCAGTATCTGGCCGCGGGTCGGCCGTTCGGCGCAATAAAGCATGCGTAAAAACGTCGTCTTGCCGGCGCCGGACGCCCCGGTGACATAGACGAATTCGCCCTTGCCGACCTGCAGGGTCAGATCTTTAAGGGCGCTGCTGTCCTTCCGGTAGGTTTTGGTGACGTTGTACAGTTGGATCATCTGTCCCTACCATTGAAAATAAGGCAAGCCGTTCAAGCCGATCAGTTTGCTGCCGCTGATCACATCAAAACAATTGCCGCCGGCGAGGTTGCCCTGTTCGCTGTATTCCGGCGGCACACATTTCCAGGTATTCGTTTTGTAGGTAAACGGATCCCGGGGGATACCGCGCAGATAGCGCCCGTTGACCAGTGCTTCAATCGAATCCGGATAGTTGGCAAAATCGGCATAATAGGCGTCTATGGCGCGGCGCATCTGATACAGGTCTTCAGCCAGAACGGATTCCCGTGCCTTGATCTGAGAACGCTTGTAGCTGGGAACGGCAATGGAGGCGAGAATGCCGGCGATCATCATCACGGTCAGCAGCTCGATCAAGGTGAAGCCGTGCCGTTTTTTGAGCAACGTTGTCATTGTTTCGATCATTTTCTTATCACCAACTGCGGTAAGGGGTGCCGTCGAGTCCGTATTTGTCACTCTGGCTGTAGGCATCATAGACATCTTCACCACCCCATGAGCTTGAATCATGGTCATCCGAAGAGGAGCGCAACCCCCAGCCCAGCTCGTATTCGTCAAACGGGTCACGGGGAAGACGCCTCAGGTACTTCTTTTTATACGGGTAGATACCGCCCCAATCTTTTCCTTCGACGAGCACTTCCAGGGTTTCCGGGTAGCCGGTTTCATCGATCGAGGTGGTGATTTTCTTTTTTTCCACCGCTTCGTCGAAGTCCGCCTTGTAGGCATCTATGGCACTGCGGATCTCCCGGAGGGCACGCCTCAGCTCGATTTCCTTGGTTCTCTGCACGGTGACTTCGGCCATCGGGAGCACCACGGATGCCAGGATCGCCAGAATGGCCGTGGCGATCACCAGCTCCATGAGCGTCAGACCGGAGTTCCCGGTTTTGCTGATCCGTCGTCTTTGCATGCGGTCTACTGTTCGATTTCCACCGTAATCCCGCTTGCGGCGACCGGCAGCTGCAAACCTTGCGGATTGCGGAAATTGACGTTTTCCGGTTTGATCTCGGCGATCCCGGTCTCCTTGGCCCAGAAGACCAGTTTGAACAGAGCGCCGCCGCCCGACACGCCCTGGCCCGTGTCGGTCTGCTTGAGCCCGACGATCACCTGTCCCTTCTCCGGCATGTTGGAACTGGTAAAAACCGTCTCGCCGGCTTTTTTCATGAAAGCGCCTTCACTGACCCTGACAAAGTCGAGAAGCCGGGCATCATAGCTGATATACATCGGCGCGCTGAACAGGTCCCGGACCTCTTCGGCAATGACGATTATTTCCAGCGCCGTCCCTTTTTTCGCCAGTTGACTGCCGAGCAAAAACAGCTGACTGGGAGCTTCCATGGCCGCAACCGGTGGCGCGGCTACGATCTCCTCCGGCACCGCATTTGTTGCCGGCTCCTGTCCGCTTTCCGTCTGGCTGCGGTCGACGGCGGCACCGACATCCTCAGGCTGGTCATGGTTTTCGAAATCGTCGTCGCTGACCGACGTATCGATGATGCGGGGCGGAATATTGGCCGGCACCGCATTGGGCGCTCTTTCAGCTGGCGCGGCATGGAAATCTTCGGCGAAGGAACCGAAGTTGGGTCCGTTCTTGAAATCATCCTCACCGCCGGACCAGAGGCTGGACACATCTCTGCGCGGCAAGCTCAGGGATCTGACCAGGTGCGGTGTGATCGAAAGCAGGATTTCTCGCTTCTGCTCGCCCTTGACGTAACTGGTAAACAGCTTGCCGAGCAGCGGAATATCGCCGAGGATCGGTATGGTCGTCGTGGATATCGTTTCCGAGGTGCGGATCAGCCCGCCCAGAACCGTCTGCTGACCGTCCTTGAGCGTCAAGGTGGTATTGGCATTGGTCGTCGAGATGGTCAGGATCGCCGTTCCGTTTGTCGTCGAAGCCCGCCCGGCAACGTTGCTGACCTCCAGGCCGAGCTTGGTGACAATGGTATCGTCGAGCTGAATCGTCGGTTCGACGTCCAGCTTGACCCCGACATCGATGTACTGCACGTTTTCCGAGGTTTGCTCGCCATTGATGGTCACCGTGACCACCGGTTCCCGGCTGCCGATGTGGACCTTGGCTTTCTCCTTGTTCTTGACCCGGATCTTGGGATTGGCAAGCACTTCCCCCTCGCCGTTCGACTTTTTGAGATTGAAGGTTGCCGAGGGCAGACTGTAAAGAACGTCGAGGTTTTTCAAACTGTCGACCACGATCGGGCCGATGGTGGCGGTTTCCGTGCCCGGCGCCCTGAGACCGACGGAAAATCCGTAGGGATCGAGGTTGGGACCGATGTCCAGATCATCCGAATGGCTGATCTCGATCAGTTCCAGGTCGAACACGACCTCCGATGAGGCCCGATCATTCGCTTCAAGAATTTTTTCAGCCAGCTTGATGACCGCCGGGTTATCCCTGATGACAACGGCATTCAACTCCTCGTGGACATAGACTTTCCGCAGTTGCAGGATCGTCCGCAGCAGATTGACCGCCTTTTTGGCGTCGATGTTGGACAGATAGAAGGTCTGGATCACCTGATCTTCGAACTGTTTCTGCTTGTCCTTGTTTTTCGGGAAGAGGATAAGCGTTTTCTTATTCAGGACTTTTTTGTCCAGCTTGTTCATGCTCAACATCAATTCGAGCGCCTGAGCAAAGGTCGCGTTTTCCAGATAGAGGGTTGTGGTTTTCGAGCGGATATCTTCGTCCAGAATGAAATTGATCCCGGAAAGATCGGTCAGGATCTTGAAGGCATCCGGCAGTCTGACCTTGGTGAAATTGAGGGTGATCGGCTCCAGCGAGGCGACCTCCAGCACGACGCCGTCGATGATGGTCGGAAAGTCGGCGTTGATCTCGTCGAGCAGAGTCAGGGCCGGCGCAAAATCCGGTACGATCTGCAAAGCGAGTTCGGCGACTTTTTTCGCCTGCTTGTTCCGTCTTTTCTGAAGAAATCCGCGTCCTTCGTTGACCAGTCTTTCCGCTTCCAGGTGGTTCTGGGCGGACTGCACGCCGTCATGCAGGGTCTCTATGCCCGGATTGAAACGTGACGCGATGCGGTACTCGCCGAGCGCCTTTGCATACTGTCCGCTTGCCAGATATTCATCAGCCAGTGCCTTGTGCTGCGCCGCGGCCTTGGCCCTGGCGAAGTCGAGCCGCATCTTGTACTCGGGATTCCCGGGAGAACTGGCAACCGCCTGGCCATAGGCGGCAACCGCCTGATCGTAATCGCCGGACTCATAAAACTTCAGGCCGTCGGAAAACGAGGCAGGACCGGCCCCTGCGCAACCGACCAACAACATCGACAGCAACAGCACAGAGAGCTTCCAGCGATTCCGAAACAGCTTTATTCCCTTTTCCATGAGCAACGTTCTCCCAGTTATCGGCATATCTTTTCCAGATTTCATTGCAACCCTGACGAATAGTATTTATTGATCCGGCGTTGCAAGCTTGATTATGATTTCGCGGCTGTCGCTGACCCGCCTGATCAGCAGACGATGCGGGGTCAGCTCCGCAACCTGGTATTCGCGGGCAAAGCTATCGCCCTGCTGAAGGAGAAAAATTTCATCCATCAGACCCAGGAAAACTGTCCGGGCCCCGTCTTTGTCCAGATAACCGAGCAGGTTGAAGTTGGCGAGCGGCCTGGCAACCTCCACCGGCCTGGCGACCTCCACCGGTTCGGCCGGCACAATCTTTTGCGGCTTGACGACCGGCTTTGGCTTGGCGACCGGTTTCGGTTTTGGCTTGATTTTTTTCGGGGGGTAGAGACTGCCGAAGATGTCTCGCTGCGGCGCGGTAAAGGGACCGATCGTTTCTTCGTAGAAATCCAGCCTGAGTTCAGCCAGACCGCCCGGTACCTGCCCCGTCTGCCCTTCCTGGGGCTGGAGACGCTGCACCTCGATGTCGCCGCTGACGCTCTTCTGGCTCGGATAGCGAAGATAGGCATAGGCCAGGGCGCCGATTAACAGCAAGGCAAGAATCAGCAAGTGTCTTAGCTGCCGGTTCATGACTCATCTCCCCGGAAAAAAGTCTTTAACTGGATCTGGAGAGTGACCTCGGCGTCCTGGTCCTTGCGCTCTTCGCCGCCGGAAAGGCCGATATTGCTGATAATCAGAATCCGCTGCGCCCCTTCCAGCAAATGAACGAAATGCTTGAGTTGTCGATACCGGCCGCTGACCGAAAATTTCAGATCGTAACTGAGCAACCCCGACTCTGCATCCCGTGCCGGGCTGTAGGAGATCTGTTTGATATCCAGCTGCGTGCTGCCCGCATAGCGGAACAGTTCGCCGATAAAGGCCGACAGCTCATGCTCGGGGGGGATCAATTTCTGAAAGCGGGTCAGTTCGCCTTCGACCCGGTTCAGGGCCGAAACCGGCATACTGCCGATATTTTTCTGCTGCTGCAGTCGGCGCAAAGACTGCTGCCGCTCCAGAACCTCGCTGCGCAGACCGCTCAGCTGCCGATCCAGGAACCGGGTTTGTATCAGGTAGGTCCCCAGGTTGGCCAGCAAAAGCGCCAGCAGCAGCAGGGTCATGCCGCGATTCTGCCTCCACAAGACCTTGATCAAAGAATCACGGGACATATCAGAACACCCCTTCCAGATTGACGGAAAAACTCAGGGCGGAACGTTCCGTGCCTTGCGCATCACGCAGGGAGACAAACGCCTGGCGATTGAGATAGGCGTTACTGATCGCATCCGAGCCCAGCAGCCGATCCAGAAATTCCTGGAGGCTGGACAGGTCGCGGGCCACCCCCTCGATCGCCAGGGTACGTTCTTCATAATCCGGTTTAAAGCCCCGGATGCTGATCCCCGCGGGCAACAACCGCTCCATCCGATCGAAGAGCGCGGTCCAGCGGAAGGCATCCTGGTCCAGAAGTTTCTGGTTTTGAGCAAACTGCCGGCGTATCTCTTCAATCCGCCGGCTGTCGAGGGGCACCGAGCGGGTTCCTAACAATTCCTGTTGATCCTGTTGCAGGTTCGCCAGTTGACCTTGACTTTGCAGGATATGGCCCCGGGTCAGCAGCCCCTGAGTGATGCCCCAGACCAGAAAACCGAGCAGTGCCGTCGCAACGATCCAGTAGCCGCGGTTGATCGCCTTGCGGTTGACATAGCGACGGCTGGCGAAATTGAGATTTAATTGCATGGCTAAAGCACCTTTTCCAACTGACGTTCCGCCGCCCCCAGTGCGGCAGCCATACTGGACGCCTCAGCTCCTGAAATCGCCAGCGCCTGACCGTTCCCTTTCAATTGCGCCAGGGGGCCGGGAAGCAGGTGCACATCCGCGGCAAACGCCGTCTGCACCGCTTCCAGCAGCAGCTCCTGTTCACGCCAGTCGGAATGCAGATAGATCATGGTCCGGCTGCGCAGGGAATGCGCGCTGCGATAGGCGACCAGGGAACGATTGATTTCCCGAAACACATGTTCCGGGTCGCAACCGACCGACTTGACCCTCAAAAAGTCGAGCAGCTTGCCTTGGAAGCCGAGCAGGATCAATTCCTTGCCGCTGGCGGCGACCAGGATAAAATCATCGCCCAGATCGGTCTTGGAGCGATAACAGTTGTAGAGCTGAAAGGCATGGAAATCGATCAGACTCGCATTAAAGCCGGCGGCCTCGACCAGCTCTTCATACTGCGCCAGCACCTGGTTGTCGATCACCGAAACCAGCACCTTTCGGGCGCCTGACTCCAGCTCGGACAGCACCTGGTAATCGAGGGAAAAATCCCGATAGCCTTCCGGAAGGGTATCCTTGAGCTGCCATTTGAGAATTTCGATGCCCTGCTGGCGACTCTTCAGGGGGGTATTGATCTCCAGCAGAAAGGAGTATCCGCAGGCGTCCGGCAACGACAGAGCGATCCGCTCCTCGCTCTTCGCCAGCGGCACCAGGACTTCGCGAACGGCATCGATATAAAGCTCGGGTTGCAGCACATTCGGCTCTCTGGTCGAGGGCCGCACCACCTCATCACTGAAATGCAGGGTCTGCCCCCCGCTCAGAAAGACATTCCGTCCCCGGCGCTGAACCGCAATTGCCCGCAAGCCCTCCGGGCAGATATCCATTCCCACATAGGTACGCCTGAACACGTGTTTTATGACTCCACAAAGGTCACGCGATTGATCTCGCGGATCGTTGATTTCCCCTCGAAGACCTTTTCGAGGGCGGCCTCGCGCAGGAATACCGTGCCGCCTTCGCGGGCCGCCTTTTTCAGTTCCGAAACCGGCCGCTTGCCCGCAATCATTTCCCGCAGATCGTCGGTCAATTCGAGCAGCTCGACAATCGCCTCCCGGCCATGATAGCCGAGGCCGTTGCACTCCTTGCAGCCCGCGCCTTCATGGAAGGTGAAATCCGCATATTTTTCGTAACTGAGCCCCGCCTTCTCGATGACATCCCGTCCGTAGGTGACCGGCTGCTTGCAGTGCCGACAGATGATGCGGACCAGCCGCTGCGCCAGCACGCAGTTCAGGCAGGAGACGAAATTATAGGGATCGATCCCCATATGCATGAAGCGCCCGAGCACGTCGAAAACGTTGTTGGCGTGCACGGTGGTAAAGACCAGGTGCCCGGTCAACGCCGACTGAACGGCGATCTGAGCGGTTTCCGGGTCGCGAATCTCGCCGACCATGATCTTGTCGGGATCGTGGCGCAGGATTGAGCGCAGCCCGCGGGCAAAGGTCAGCCCCTTCTTTTCATTGACCGGAATCTGGACGACGCCCTTGACCTGGTACTCCACCGGATCTTCGATGGTGACGATTTTTTCGTCGATGGTGTTGATTTCGGAAAGCGCCGCGTAGAGGGTCGTCGTCTTGCCGCTGCCGGTCGGACCGGTCACCAGGACCATGCCGTAGGGCTCGCGGATGCGACTGCGAAAGCGGACCCGTTCCAGCTCGGAGAAGCCGAGCGCTTCCAGGGTCAGGCCTTTCATGTCGGCGGCGATCGATTCCTTGTCAAGAATCCGCACAACCGCGTCCTCGCCGAAAACCGTCGGCATGATCGACACCCGGAAATCGATCGACTTGCCGCCCAGGCGGACCTTGAAGCGTCCGTCCTGGGGGATGCGGCGTTCCGAGATATCCAGTTCGCTCATGACCTTGATGCGGGAGATGATCGGACTCTGAAAGCGGCCGTCGATGGTCTCGGTCGCCTGATAGAGGACGCCGTCGACCCGGTACTTGATCACGACCCCTTCCGCCGTCGCCTCGATATGGATATCGCTGGCTCTTTTGTTCAGGGCGTCGAACAGGGTCGAATCGATCAGACGGATGATCGGACTGGTATCGGCGGTCAGCTTTTCGATCGAGAGAACCTCTTCCCCCTTGTCGGTCTCCTTGATCAATTGCAGCTTGAAATCCTCGGACGCTTCGCGCAGAACGCGTTGCGAGCCCTCGCCGCGCTCCAGGAAGCGTTCAATCTTGGCCGGGGCGGCAATCTTGAGCTCGAGCTGCATGCCGAGTTGCAGCTCGAGGTTGTCGAGAGCGACGATCGCGGTGGGATCACCGACGGCGACCGTCAGCCTGTTGCCTTGCCGTTCCAGGGGGATCAGCTTGAACTGCAAAGGCAGGCCGGCGGGCAGAGCGGCGATCAGCTCCTGATCAAGAACCACCTCGTCGAGGTCGATATACTCATACTGGAACTGTTTCGCCAGGGCCCGAGCCAGTTCCTCTTCAGAGAAATATCCTTCCCTGACGCCGGTCTGTCCGAACTTCAGGCCGGACACCAGCTGCTGCTCCAGGATCATTTCAATTTCTGTCGGGGTGATCGCCCCCATCTCGACCAACAGATGGCCGATCATTTTCCGTTCAAACTTCATCAATCGCATCGACCCTGTCTGGAAAAGACACCTAGGAACTGACCGTGCCGGCCAGCTGGAAAATCGGAACATACATGGCGAAAACAATCGCGCCGATCAATAAACCCATGCCGAGCATCAATACCGGCTCGATCATGGTCGTCAGCAGCGTCAACCTGCGCTCAACTTCCGCTTCATAATAAGCGGCCACTTCACCCAACATTTCATCCAGCGCTCCGGTCGTCTCGCCGACGCCGATCATCCGCAAGGCGATGGCGGGGAAAAACCCGCAGCGCTGGACCGCTTCCGAGAGCGAGGTTCCTTCTTCAACGTGGCGGATCGCCTTGACCATTTCGGCTTCGAGCACACGATTGTTCAAGGTTCCGCGCGACATGGTCATCGCCGGAACCAGCGGCGTTCCGCTGCTCAGCGTGGTTCCCAGCGTTCGACAAAAGCTGGTCAGGGCATAATCGGTCTGCAGCTGGCCGAAAAACGGCAGGCGCAGCAGCATCCGGTCGTAGATCAGCCGACCGCGCGAGGTGCCGGCCATCCCCTTGAAGGAAAAAAACGTCAGCAGACCGGCCAGCAGCAGCAGCGGAGCGATCTTGCCGAAACCGTCGGAAATGCCGATCAGCATCTGCGTCATAAACGGCAGCTCGACATTGGCGTCGGTGTAGATCTGGGTAAAACTCGGCACAACGTAGAGCAGCAGAAAAACCAGCACGCAGACGGCCGCCGAGGTCAGCAGGATCGGATAGAAGGACGCGCTGCGGATCCGGGCGCGGATCTCCTCGACCCGCTTCTGGTATTCCAGATAGCGGGAAATGGTGACCGGCAGATCGCCGGTTTTTTCTCCCGCCCTGATCGAAGCGACGTACAGTTGGGGAAAATAGCGGGGGAACTTGGCAAAAGCTTCAGAGAGCATGCTGCCGCTCTTGATCTCCTCGCGGATTTCACCCAGGATCTCGCGCAGGCCACCGGCTTCCATCTGCCCGATCAGGGTATCCAGCACCTGCAGAACCGGCAAACCGGAACGGAGCAGAACCAGCAGCTCGCGATTGAACGCCAGAAATCTGCGCCCGTTCAGGCGTCCGCGGCGGGAATCGCCCTGTTTCAAAAATTGAAACAGCTGTACGCGCATCTGAAAAACAAAAAAGCCCTGTTCTTCAAGATTTTCCTTGAGCTGTTCTTTGCCGGTCGCTTCAAATACCTTTTCCACGACACGGCCGTCAGCGGTTCCAATTTTACAGAGATAGCTCGGCATGGCGACGGATGATAGCACAGCATCGGGTAAAAGAAAATGCTTCAACAGGACAAAATCACACCGATTTTACTGATCAAAAGCACAGTTGAAGACGCAAAAAGGGATAGCGCTGTTCCGCTATCCCTTTTTGGTCTGACATCGAGCACCAGCGCCGCTGAAACCGGACTTTTTCAGCCCTGAGCCTGAACGGCGGTGATGGCCGCGACACTGACAATGTCGTCGACCGAACAGCCGCGCGACAGGTCGTTAATCGGCTTGGCCAGGCCCTGAATGATCGGTCCGACCGCCTCGGCCCCGGCGACCCGCTCGACCAGCTTGTAGCCGATATTTCCGGCGTCCAGGGTGGGGAAGATCAGGGTGTTGGCCTGACCCGCCACCGCGGACCCGGGGGCTTTTTTGGCTCCGACCGTCGGCAGCAGGGCCGCATCGGCCTGCAGCTCACCGTCGATCGCCAGATCGGGGGCAAGCTCCCTGGCGATCGCCAGCGCCTTGAGAACCTTGTCGCAATCGTCATGCCGGGCGCTGCCCTTGGTGGAAAAGCTGAGCATCGCGACCCGGGCAGCGACGCCGAGAAAGCTTTTGCAGCTGGCAGCCGTGCTGATGGCGATCTCGGCCAGAGCCTGGGCGTCGGGATTCGGATTGACCGCACAGTCGGCGAAACAGAGCACGCCGTTTTCACCGAAGTCCGGATTTTTGGTGACCATCAGAAAGACCGAAGAGACCGTTTTCATCCCCGCGGCCGTGCCGACCACCTGGAAGGCGGCGCGCAGCACATCGCCGGTGGTATTGAAGGCCCCGGCAACGGCGCCGCCGGCATCCCCGCGGCGCACCATCATGCTGCCGAAGTAGAGGTTATCCTCCCCTTTGAGCAAATCGAGAGCCTGCTCCCTGGTCAGCCCTTTGCTTTTACGCAGTTCCAGCAACTCATCGGCATAACCTTCAAGCAGTTCAGAGGTCCTGGGATCGATCAGTGTTACCCCTTCCAGCGACACGCCCAGTTCGGCGGCCTTGCTCGTTAACTCATCAAGCTTGCCGAGCAGCACAACCCGGGCCAGGCCGTCGGCGACGATCCGCGCCGCCGCCTCAACCATCCGGTCGTCATAGCCTTCCGGCAACACGACCGTCTGCAGGTCTCCCCTTGCTTTTGCCTTGATCTGATCAACTAGATGCATATCCGACTCCTTGCTGGTTTGGTGACCGGTCTCAATCCCACCATGTCAAAACAACAGTCTGCTCGCTGCCCGAGCAGGCGATAAAACAATGAAATTCCCCCGTTTATAGCGAATGGGTCCACAGCGGTCAATGGCTTTTCCGCGGAATCCGCCGAAGCATCTGGTTCTTCCCGAAAGCTCGGGCTATAATGATCGGGATATGATCCCCGACCCGACCCCACAGCGACGAAAAACCGCAGGCCTGCCGCAGTATCTCATTTTCTGCCTGCTGCTGTCCTTTCTGCTGCATCTGCTCCTGATCTGGCTGCTACCCCGCTTTGCCGCCGAACCTGAGCCGCCGGCGCCGCAACCGACCTACGTGACGCTGGAAGAGTACCCGCCGCGACCGCAATCAGCACCGCAAAAGCTGGAACTCGACGAACCGCCGCGGCCCGACCAGGAGGCCCCGGAACAGGCCGACCGTCTGGCCGAGACCAACCGCAAAGTCGAAACGGAGATGGCCCCGCGCGGAGAGGACACCAGAGACCGGCCGGCACTCCAGGCCCCGGCCGAGACCGCACCCGCCGCAGCCGTGCCGCCATCGCCGCCGGACGGACCGTCCCGGCAAACCGAAAAGAAACCCGCGGCGACAGCGCCGCACAAGCCGCGGGAGACCGGGCTGCTGCCGCCGGAGCCGGCCGGCGAAGAACAGCCGGCCTTGCCCGACAGCAGCCCGTCCCTTGCCGAGCTGACCAGGTTACCCCCCGACACCTTGCAAAGAATGGCCCGCACTGAACAGAGAGGCCGAATCAAGAACCGGGAGGAGCTGCTGGAAGGGGATGCCGTTTATCTGAACCTGCAGCAGGACTATCTGCTGTCTTTCTTCAAACGCTTCAGCAACCGGATCGAAGCGGCGTGGAACTATCCGGCCGAGGCGGCGCGGCGCAGCGAGCAGGGAACCTTGCTGCTGAAAATCACCGTGACGCGGCAGGGGCAGCTGCTCGATGTCGACCTGCTGGACAGCAGCGGCTCCGACGCGCTTGATTACGAGGCCATTCAGGCGGTCTACCGGGCCGCCCCGTTCGGACCCGTCACCAGCCACTGGCCGCACGAGCAGATGAAAATTTATGCCCACTTTCAGTACACGCTGAGCAACAGGTATATCTTCGGCAGGTAACAGGGGGGCCGAGCGAGCACCAGGCGTTTTAATGGACCGAGGAATAAATGTTCTCAGTCTCACCCCCAGAACGCCCCGGTTTCGTTCTTCTCCACCTCTTGCAGCAGCTTCTCGATGTCGCGGTGAAACGGCAGCGGCGGGTACGGCCGCCATTTACTGTTGCGGTCGGCCCAGTAAAGTTGCCAGGTCTCGGTCTTCGGGTCCTTCTTGAAGCGTGCAATCTTGATGGAGATCCACTCGCCGCCGCCCTGCCAGTGCGGGCGGCTC
>DASWJX010000075.1:0-10889 GCA_036396915.1 Geopsychrobacteraceae bacterium
AGCCGGAATTCGACCTTGAGCCGGTCGATCGCTTCCAGGTTGACCAGCGGTTGCCCCGGCTGGATGTAATCGCCCTGGCTCACCAGACGCAGGCCAAGCGTTCCGGCGAACGGGGCGCGGATCGCGGTTTTCTGCAGCTGCGCCTTTGCCAGGCGGACGCCCGCTTCATCCAGCTGCCATCTGGCGTAGGCTTCGTCCCGCTCCCGGGCGGAGACGGCGCGATCCTTCAGGAGCGCTTCGGCACGCTGGTAATTGGCCCGGCTCAGGTCGTGTCCGGCCACCGCCCGGTCGAGTTCCGCCTGCGGCACCGCGCTGTCCAGCCGGATCAGCAGCTGGCCGTCAGGGCACTGTGCGCCTTCGTCAAAACCGATCTTTTCGATCCGCCCGGCGATCTCGGCGGCGATCACCACCGATTCCTCGGAGCGCAGACTGCCAACCGCCGACAGCAAGCGGTCACTGTCGGCAACCCGCACCGCGGCGGTCTCCACCGGCATCGGCGGCCTGGCGGCGGCAGCGCCGGCCTCCTGCGGCTCCGAGGCCGGCGCCGACGGGCCGAACAACAGGCCGATCGCGCCAATTGCGCCGATCGCCAGCAGAGCACTGACCAGCAGCACCAGCAGCGTCTTTGCTGTGCGCCGCCCGGTTGACGGCCGTGCCTGCTCCTTTGGCGATGGCACCGCCCGATCTCTGATTTCCTTGTGCATAACAACCTCTTCCAGTTGTGTTGGAGTGAACATTGATGGCGTCGCAAAAAGTCCGCCCTACGGCGTTACGGCGTTTTTTCAGGACCTCGACATACCTGATGTATGCCTTCGCCCCCGAAAAACCACCATGCCTTGTAGGACGAAATTTTTGCTTAGCCATCGGCTATTTTGCTTTCTTGCGAAAGCAGCAACCCGCCGGCGGCGCGGCTCAGCGCGTGACCGCCGCCCAGGTCGATGCGACGACGGCGGCGATGGTCGGCTCGTCGAGCTCAACGAATCCGTTCAGATGATCCCGCACCAGAAACAGCAGCGGACCGAAGGAGAGCGCCATCAGGACCTCGAAGGGCAATGCCTTGATCACCTGCTGCTGCTGCCCCTGCTCGAAAAAAGCGAACAGCGGCTTGTCGCACTCGACCTCTTCGGCCCGCTTCTTGGCGATCCCGTAGGGGGAATTATAGTACTGCTCCATGAACCTGGTCTCGCAGGGTCGGGCAAGGAAGAGCCGGGTCAGGGCGGAAAAAATCGCCAGGTAGTTCTCCCGCACCGGCCGGTGCGGGTCGTAGGTATCGGTAAAAGTGGCGGCGAACAGTTCATGCGCCTGGCTGTGGATCGCCTCGATCAGTTCGTCCTTGTCCTTGAAATAGCGGTAGATGGTGCCGACGCCGACGCCGGCCCTGCCGGCGATCTGCGAGGTGGGGGTGCCGTGGAAGCCCTGCTCGGCGATCAGCTCCATGGCCGCCTGCATGATGGCGGTGCGTTTGTCGGTTTGTTGCATTTCCATGGCCTGACCTCGCTGCGGAGTGAACGTTCAGTCCGTTATAAGGCAGGGCCGTGCGTCCTGTCAAGCGCCCCCTGGACCGCGGCGACGAAAAATCCTAGCCGCCGCGTTTGGGTTCAGGGCTCACGGTTTCCCGCACCGATCGGAACACTTCCTCGGCGACCGGCCGCGGCAGGCCCGGCATCTGTTTCAGTTCCTCCAGCGTCGCCTGGCGGATCTTTTTCAGACTGCCGAAATGCCTGAGCAGGGCCTTGCGCCGCTCCGGTCCGACGCCGGGGATCTCTTCCAGCGCCGAGCGCAGGGTCGCCTGGTTGCGCAGCTTGCGGTGGTAGGTGATGGCGAAGCGATGCGCCTCGTCACGCAGTCGTTCCAGCAGGAACAGGGCGGCGGAACCGCTGCGCAATAGCAGCGGATTTTTGCGGCCGGGGATGAAAAACCGTTCCTCGCTGCGCTCCACGGCGTGGCCGCGGACGTTGGCCACCACCCGGCTCTTGGCAATCCCGACGCAGCCGATCCGGCCCTGCAGATCCAGTTCCTTCAGGATCTCGCTGACCACGGCGAGCTGCCCTTTGCCGCCGTCGATCAGGATCATCTCCGGCAACCGCTGTTCAGCGATGCCGCGCAGCAACCGGCGCCGCAGGACCTCGCCCAGCGAGGCGTAATCGTCGGCGCCGACAACGGTGCGGATCCGGAAGCGGCGATATTCGGCCCTGGCCGCTTCGCCGTCGATCAGCACCGACATGCTGCCGACACTCTGCTGCCCCTGCACATTGGAGATATCGAAACATTCGATGCGCCGGGGCAGGGCCGGCAGCCGGAATTTTTGCCGGAGCTCGTCGAGCAGTTGCCGCCGGGCTTCCCGCCGGCTGCCGCGCTGCCGGAACGACTCGACGGCATTGCGCTGCGCCAGACGGCTAAGGCGCAGTTTCTCGCCCCGCCGGGGACAGAACAGGCGGACTTTTTTGCCGCGCAGCTCACCCAGCCAGTCGCCGAGCAGGCCGCTGTCCTCCAGCGGCTGCGGCAGCAGGATCTGGTCGGGGATCAGCACCTCGCGGCTGTAGAATTCACGCAGGAACGCGGAGAGCAATTCCTCGATGTCGAGTCGCCATTCCAGCACGTAGCTGCGCCGGCCGATCAACTTCCCCTGGCGCACGAAGAGCAGGGCCAGCTCGACCTCCCCGCCGTCGCGGTGCAGTCCGATGACATCCTGGTCGCCGCCGCCGAGCTCGGTCACCTTCTGCTGCTCGACGCTCTTTTCGATCGCCCTGATCTGGTCCCGAAGCCGCGCCGCCTCCTCGAAGCGCAGCTCCGCCGACGCCTGCGCCATGCGCCGCTGCAACAGATCGGTCACTTCCGCTTCGCGCCCGGAGAGCAGCGCCACCACGCCGGCGACCAGCTGGCGATAGTCGGCCGCGCTGATCAGACCGTGACAGGGGGCGCTGCACTGGCCGATCTGGTAAAACAGGCAGGGCCGGCCCCGCTTGCGGCAGCGTTCCAGCGGCGCGTGGCGCAGCGGAAAGATCCGGTACATCTCCTTCAGCGTCTCGCGGATGGCCCCGGCCGAGGAATAGGGACCGAAATAGCTGGCGCCGTCGCGCCTGACCTGGCGGACCACCTGCAGGGCGGGAAACTCTTCGCGCAGATCGATGCGCACCGAAACGTAGGTCTTGTCATCGCGCAGATCGATGTTGTAGCGCGGCCGGTGCTGCTTGATCAGGGTGTTCTCCAGCAGCAGCGCTTCCTTTTCGGTATCGGTGACGATCGTCTCGATCCGCTCGACCTTCTTCATCAGCAGCGGGATCTGGTGCCGGCCGTCACCGCCGGCGGAGAAATAACTGCGCAGCCGGCTGCGCAGATTCTTGGCCTTGCCGACGTAGAGCACGACCTCCTCCGCGCCGTACATCAGATAGACCCCCGACGCCGTCGGGTATTTTTTCAGGTCGACATCAAGCATGGGGATCAGGATAGAGGAAAACCCCGCCGGACGAAAGTATCGTCGTAAAAATGAACGGCAGGCCGCCCCGGTTTTCTTCTGGTGATTCGTTAGCGGATAGGTATAATGGGGCGTTTTAAATGCCAATTCTTCACCGCCGGGAGACGGTCATGAATCCGTTCTGGAGCAATATTTTCCGCACCTCGGGTTACGAGGACAGCCTCGCCTATTTTCTCAGCGGCATCCCCATCTTCACCAGTCTGAAAAAGAAGGATCTCGGCTTCCTCGAGAGCATGGTCCATGTCCGCAACTACGAGGCCGGGGAGAACGTGTTCCACGAAGGGGATGTCGGCTCGGGCATGTACTGCATCCGCTCCGGACAGGTCCTGATCTACATCCAGGATGACGAGGGTCGCGAAATCGAGCAGGCCCTGCTCGGACCGGGCGACTTTTTCGGGGAAGTGGCCCTGACCGAGCAAAAACCGCGCATCGCTTCGGCCCGCGCCCTGGAGCCGACCGTGCTGATCGGTCTGTTCCGGGCGGACATGCTGGAGGCCGTGCACAAGTACCCGGCCACCGCCGCCAGAATCCTGCTCGGCCTGACCCGCTGCATCAGCGCGCGGCTGCAGTATGCTTCTTTGCAGCTGCAGCAGCAGGGCGGCAACTCCTACCCCCCCGCCACGGAGCACTAGATGCTGGCGTCGCAAAAAGTCCGCCCTACGGCGTTACGGCGTTTTTTCAGGACCTCGCTATACCTGATGTATGCCTTCGCCCCTGAAAAAACACCAAGCCTTGCAGGACGAAATTATTGCCTGGCCAGCTGCTCTTTTGCTTTCTTGCGAAAGGAGCACTAGATGGCCGAGCACAGCGGCTTCAGCCGAGCCCAGGTCCTGATGCTCTACCTGGTCCTGACCGCGTCCATCGCCTCCGGAATCGCGATTTTCTCTTCGGCCTCGACCGTCACCGATCTGCTGCGGACCGCCACCAGCGGCCTGTTCCTGCCGATCCTGCTGTCGCTGATCGCCACCTTCCTGCTCGATCCGGCGGTTCAGTTTCTGGAAGGGGAACGGATCAGCCGCACGGCCGGTATCTTTATCGTCTACCTGCTGCTGCTGGCCTGCTTCCTGCTGCTGATGATGCTGATCGGCCCGCCGGACTGGAAAGGCATGTTCACCGCCCTCAAGGCCGATTTCCCGCGCTATATCGCCCGCGCCATCGAATATCTCAAGCAACTGCTGGCCGGACTGCAGGTCCACTTCCCGTTTATTGAAAAGTACGATCTGCCCGGCACGCTCAGCACTTCCGCCCAGCAGTTTTTCGGGCTGGTGCTGAAAGAGACGCCGAAATCGGCGATGCGGATCGGCAGCCTGCTGCTGCTGGTGCCGCTTTTTACTTTTTTCTTCCTGCGCGACAGCAAGCGGATCGTCCGCGGCCTGATCACCCTGACGCCCAACCGCTACTTCGAAATGGTTCTCGACCTTTACGATCATGTCAGCTGGCAACTGGCCCACTTCATCCGCGGCCGGATCGTGGAAGCCCTGATCATCGGCATCGTCGTCTACCTGGGCCTGTCCCTGACCGATATCCGCTACGCGCCGATTCTCGGCGTCATCGCCGGGATCACCAACCTGCTCCCCTACATCGGCCCGCTGATCGGCATGATTCCCGGCATCCTGATCGCCCTGGTCGACCTGGGGCTCGGCGCCGAATTCTGGTGGATCGTCTGCGTCTATCTGCTGATCGCACAGATCATCCTCGATAATTTTGTGCTGATTCCTATCCTCATCTCGCGCGTTTCCAACCTGCACCCGCTGTGGGTCATCCTGGCCATCGTCATGGGCGGCAAACTCTACGGGGTGATCGGCATGATTATCGGCGTGCCGATCGCCAGCATCATCAAGATCGCCATCCTCGAAGTCCGTCAGTACCGGCGCACCTTCTACCGCAGCCGGCGGCTCATGCTCCCCAGAAGCCACCGGTGAGCGGCCCATGCCCTGCGACAGAACCCCCGACCCCTGCCCGCAACGACTTTAAACCGGTGTTTCAAAGTGCTGTAAAAGCCCCGCAAGATGTGTTAAATTCCGTATACTGTATACCGTAATGCCGGTCTCTCTCCCGTTGCGACAGCCATGAGCCGATACCTTTTCAACTGGATAAACAATCTCAAGATCCGCTGGAAGATGATGGCGGTGGTGCTGCCGCTGGTCGTGGTGCCGATCTTTCTGCTGGGCGGACTGATCGGCTATGTCGCCACTGAGCAGGCCTATCAGGGTTTGACGACGGCCAGCAAGGCGGACCTTGCGCACATGGCCGACTTCACCCTCGACCTGCTCGACGGTCACTACCGCCAGTACGAGGTCTACCGGGAGGATAA
The DNA here is from genome assembly GCA_036396915.1 of Geopsychrobacteraceae bacterium. GTDB lineage: Bacteria > Desulfobacterota > Desulfuromonadia > Desulfuromonadales > Geopsychrobacteraceae > BM509. The sequence continues at coordinate 5,790 of DASWJX010000075.1, forward strand.
AAAACAGCTGGTTCGCCAGGAGCTGGCGGCGCTGGTCAATCTGGCCTACCGGCTGGTGGAAGAAGAGCAGCGCCAGCAGCGGGCCGGTCGCTATGATCTGGCCGAGGCCCAGGAATCGGCCAGTCGGGCCCTGAAAGGGGTCAGCATCGGCGGCAGCGGCTATCTCTACGCCATGAACAGCCAGGGCCTGCTCACCGCGCATCTGGCCCGCCAGGGGGAGAATATCGCCAACGAACAGGACCAGGCGGGCCATTTCTTCATCCATGACATGCTCAGCAAGGCCCTGGTTGCCGAACCGCGGCAGGTTTTGTTCAGCGTCTATCCCTGGAGCAATACCGCCCTCGGCGACAGCCGCCCCAGGGAAAAGATCGTGGCCTATCGTTATTTCCCGGAATGGGACTGGATCATCGCCGCCGGCGGCTACCTGGACGAGACCTACGAGGACTTCAGCTTTGAACAATCCTCGTTCGCCGCCCTCAAACAGCAGATCAAAAACAAAAAGGTCGGCCAGACCGGTTATATCTTCAGCATGAACAGTCAAGGGACGCTCACCCTCCATCCGGATGCCGAGGGTCGCAACATCTACGCCGCCCGCGATTCCGACGGCCGGGCCTTTATCGCCGAGATGTGCCGGAATAAAAACGGCTGGATCCGCTATCCCTGGCGCAACGAGGGGGAGAGCAAGGCCCGCATGAAGATCGTTCGCTACCGTTATTTCGAACCCTGGGACTGGATCGTCGCGGTCGGCAGCTACGAGGACGAATTTTACGGGCCGGCCAACCGGCTCAAGTGGAGCATCATCACCCACATCCTGGTTCTGCCGCTGGTCATCGGCCTGCTGGCCGCGCTCATGGTCTATCTGGCCGCCAAGGTTCTGACCGATCCGATCCATCGGATGATCGAGGTCATCCGCCGGGTCAAACAGGGCAAACTCGACGAGCAGATGCCGGTCGAAAGTCACGACGAACTGGGGGAGCTGGCCACCACCTTCAACCGGATGACGCGCATGCTGCGGCGCAACAAGGAGATGGAGGCGGCCCTGGCCCAGCAGGGCAAGATGGCCTCCCTCGGGGTGCTCTCTTCCGGCGTGGCCCACGAAATCAACAACCCGCTCGGGGTGATCCTCGGCTACGCCGGCTATCTGGAAAAAAAGATTCCCGAAGACGATCCCAACTATCGCTTTATCCATGAGATCAAGCGGGAAAGCAAACGCTGCAAAAAGATCGTCCAGGACCTGCTCAGCTACGCCCGCACCCCGAAGCCGGTTCTGGAGCAGACCGACCTCAACCGTCTGCTGGGACAGATCATCGACTTTGCCACCAACCATACCGATCTCCACGGGGTGCGGATCGTCCGCACCCTGGACTATGAACTGCCGACGCTGCCGGCCGACGGCGACCAGCTGAGGCAGGTGGCCATCAACCTGATTCTCAATGCCGGCGCCGCCATGCCGGACGGCGGCCGGATCGAGGTCACGACCGCTCTCGATGAAGAAAAATGGGCGCGGATTGAATTTAACGACACCGGCAGCGGGATCAGCGAGGAAAACCTGGAAAAGATCTTCGAGCCGTTTTTCACCACCCGGGCCCGCGGCACCGGACTCGGGCTGGCCATCACCAAGCAGATCATCGACCAGCATCGGGGGGAAATTTTCATCGATTCCGTGGTCGGCCGGGGAACCACGGTTGTGGTCCGCCTGCCGCTGCAACGCGAGGAATACTGATGCTTTCGCAAAAAGTCAAAAAATACGATTTTTGCGAGGTTTTAAGATTTAAGTTTTAAGTGTTAAGTTATTGAAATATTGGCTTTTTGAGCCATCTTTAAAACTTAAAACTTGTGACTTAAAACTGATGAATTCGACTTTTTGCGACGCCATCAATACTGAGGACCGAAAAAGAGGCAGACCATGGCAGCGAAAAAAATCATGATTATCGACAACGAAGCAGGTCTGTGCCACATGATGGAAGCGGTTCTGATGGACGACGGCCATGCCGTGCGGTCCTTCACCGACCCGCTGGAGGCCGTGGACGCATTTCGCCCCGCCAGCTGGGACCTGGTCATCAGCGACATCAAGATGCCGGGCATCGACGGACTGGAAGTCCTGCGGCGGATCAAGGGTATCGACCCGAAAATCCCGGTGGTCATGATCACCGCCTTCGCGACGGTGGAGATGTCGATTCAGGCCCTGCGGCACGGCGCCTACGACATGCTGACCAAGCCGTTCGAACCGGATGAACTGCTGTTCCGGGTGCGCAATGCCCTCGACCACAATCAGCTGCTCAGCGAAAACAAACTCTTGCGCCGGGAACTGGCGCAAAAGTTCAATTTCGACAACATCATCGGCGCCTCCGGCGGCCTGCAGAAGCTGCTGGGCAAAGTGGAAAAGGTTGCGGTACGCGACACCTCGGTGCTGATTACCGGAGAATCGGGGACCGGCAAAGAACTGATCGCCCAGGCGATTCATTACAATTCGCCGCGCAACGAAGGTCGGTTTATCGCCATCAACTGCGGCGCAATCCCCGAATCGGTGCTGGAAAGCGAGCTGTTCGGACACAAAAAAGGCGCGTTTACCGGCGCCACCAGCGACCGTGAAGGGCTGCTTCAAGCCGCCGACGGCGGCACCCTGTTTCTCGATGAGATCGGCAACCTGCCGCTCAACGTCCAGAAGACCCTGCTCCGCTTCCTGCAGGAACGGGAATTCATGCGCGTCGGCGAGAGCGAGCCGACCCGGGTCGACGTGCGCCTGATCTCCGCCACCAACTCCGATCTGGCCGAGGCCGTGGAAAACGGCAGCTTCCGCGAAGACTTCTTTTACCGCCTCAACGTCATCAATCTGCACATGCCGCCGTTGCGTGAACGGCGCCCCGACATCCCCCTCCTCGCCGCCTATTTCATCAGCCAGCAGAACGACAAATTCGGCACCAGCATCAAAGGCCTGAGCGCTGAAGCGCTGCAGGCCGCCGGCGAATGCTCCTGGCCGGGTAATATCCGTCAGTTGAAAAATGTCATCGAGGCCTGCATGACCATCGAAACCGAGGAGCGGATCAGCCTCGACACCCTCTCACAGTTTATCGAGACGGAAGGCGCCGGCGGCGCCGATGCCGACTACAATGAGGCCCTGGCCCGTTTTGAAATCGACTATCTGCGGCAGCTGATCCGCGCCGCGGGCGGCAACATCGAGGAAGCGGCCCAGAAAGCCGGAATGAACATGGCCACCATCTACCGGAAGATGAAAAAGTACGGGCTGAAACGGGAAGATGTCATCTGAGCTCTTGCGCATTTGCAAAAAGCGCAGCAGCTTTTTGCAATACTGCAAACCGCGCGCCGCAGCGCCGCTGCGACCGGCCAAACGCCGAGGCAGCGGCCTTTGCGGCGCAAGCGCGGCCGCCGTGGCGCACGGCACCAGGCATCCGCTGTTACAACGTTTTGCAGCGCTGCAAAACAGCCCGGCGCCGGCCCCCTGCGGAGTTGCCGCTCGCCATTTCCAACATACCGTAATAACTTAACTTAATCTATTTCCAAAAGTCGGCACGGGCCTTGAATAGACTTCATGAAGGTAGCACCTCTTTTGGGGGGAGGCGGGCGCAAGCCCGCCTTGCCCCCAAATCTTTTTCACGGAGTCCTCCATGAAACAGATCATCCCCGCCCACCGGAATTTTTCCTGTACGCTGCCGCCGCTCGGCCTGCTGGCCCTGGCGCCGACCATCAGCCTTTACCCGTTGAGCCGGGCCGACATCCTGCATATCTCACCCTCGCTGCTCGGCCTGATACTGATTCTCGGTGGAGCCACCCAGATCAGCGCCGGACTCGACGCCCGCCGGAACGGCAACCATTCCGGCGCGGCAACCCTGATCCCGCTCGGCCTGTTCTGGCTGTCGCTGCTGGGGCTGTATATCTTCCCGGCCCTCGGCCTGGGCGCCAGGCCCTCGGCCGTCGCCATGACCTCCTACCTGAGCTTGTGGGGACTGTTTGCAGCCATTCTTTATCTGGGCAGTTTCCGTCAGAGTCGCATCATCCGCCTGCTGTTCGGCGCGATGATGATCAGCCTGCTTGCGCTCGGACTGGCTGAAATCCGCGGCAACACGGTCTTTCTCCAGTGCGCCGCCATCGCCGGTACGGCCAGCGGCCTGGCGGCACTGTACGCCGGGCTCGCCCGCAGTTTGAACCGCCGGATGCAACGCACCATCATGCCCCTGCGGGGCTGGCAGGCCGATGCCAAGGGCAACGGTCATGAACAAGTCGCCCCTTGACAGCGGCCGTGCAATCGGGCTTGAATAGGGATATAACACAGTTCTAACCCTATTCGGAGGCGCCAAGGGAGTTTCATGTGAATACCAATCTCAGCAAGCGGATGACCCTGCTCGGCCTCGCCGCCATGGGCTTCTATGCCGCCCTGCTCGCATCCGGAACGGTCGGCACCGACGTCATGCCGCAGTTCATCGCCTCGGCCCTGGTTTTCCTTTCTTCCGGCCGCCTGCTGCGCAAACCCGCAGTGCAGAAATCCGATGACGAAGATGAAAAACCGCAACAGGAAAAGCCGGAACTCGACTGGGACCGACTGACCCCGCTGCTCAACTGGGGGATGTCGATGCTGATCATCAGCGGCATGGCGATCTGGGTCATGAAGCCGACCGATGTCACCTTTGTCGAGGCCCTGCTGTCGCTGGTCCCGACCGAGAAAACCTATGTCTGGGTGGGGGGCCTGGCACCCTGACGTCGACGAGCGACGGAATGAGAACGCCCGCTATCTTGCGCTAGCGGGCGTTCTGCTTTCGCAAAGCCGAACGCAAAAAGGCCCCGCCATTTGGCGGGGCCTTTTTGCCGTCTCATCCGCGGCTGTTGCGGCACACTGGCTCAGTCGCTTTTCCGCTGCAGCACCTGCAGCGATTGGTTCAGGTAGTTGGCTGATTTTCTCAGATTGTCGACCTTCGAATTCTTGAGCAGCGCGTGCGCTTCCCTGAGCATGCTCAAGGCCTTCTTGATTTCAGTGTTCCGCATGGCACACTCCCGGCCGCTCGGACCATTCATGATCGCAACTGAGACACCGGTGCGTGCCCTCCGCCGATTTTTCCAGGCAGAAACCTTCACAAGCGGGGCAGA
>DASWJX010000076.1:0-5158 GCA_036396915.1 Geopsychrobacteraceae bacterium
GCGGCCCGGAATCGCAACCGGAGCAGAGCAGAACGGCAAGCAAAAGGACGACGGCAAGAGCGATGCTGCGACGCATGACCACCTCATGGCAGGAGAATAGGGCAGACCCGTTCGACGCCATCCTCTTAAGTTCTTGCGAAAGCATCAGGCATGGCCCGGGCCGGCGGGTTCGGATCGCGCCGTAAAAGGAAGAGGGCGACCCGCGGGCCGCCCTCTCCATTTTGCCGAAATGAGACGATCGAGCCAGGAGCGTGTCCATGGATCGTCCGACACGTTCCTAAAGGATTTCCACCAGCTCGAATTCGTAAATCAATTCCTCACCGGCCAGCGGATGGTTGGAATCGAGGCTGACATTCTCGCCGTCGATCTCGACCACGGTCACCAGCATCCCCTCGTCGTCCTCGCCGACGATTTCAAACTGATGGCCGACTTCCGGGTCGACATCATCCGGAAACATGCTGCGCTCGACGGTAAAGACCCGTTCCTGATCGTATTCGCCAAAGGCGTCCGCGGCGGAGATGACCACCGTCTTCCGGTCGCCGACCGCCATGCCGACCAGGGCTTCCTCGATCGGGACGAAGAAATCATCGCCGCCGATCTTCAGGGTCATCGGTCCGACTTCCGAGCAGCCGCAGCCCTCGTCCGCACAACCGCCCTGATGCTCATCCTGCTCCGTGGGCAAAGTCGTATCGATCACCGTGCCGTCTTCGAGCTTGCCGGTAAAATTGATTTTTACCGCGTCGCCCATCTTTACCTGTGCCATACCATTTTCCTTCCTTACGGATTTCGGGTCTTTATGTGCCTGCCTCGTTCAGCACTGCGCGTAAGCTCTATCTCTATCACAAGCGGCTCAACAAAAAAAGGGCTGATCGCGGGGTAGAAACCCGAGCGGCGGAGAGGGGCGCCGCGCCCGCCGACACTGCTCGGCAGCGAGCGCTAAGCGTCCGACAAGCAGGCGGCGATCGCCGCCATCAGCCGCTCAACGATCAGCAGGTGGGTCTCCTTGCAGTCCTCTTTCTGGTAAAGATCGGAAAAATCGAGCGGCGGGCCGAAGACGATCCGCCCCGGCTGTCCGAAGCCGGGAAACTTCCAGTGATTCAACCCCTGCAGCGCGGTCGGAATCACCGCCGGGCGATGTTCGTAGATCAGCTTTCCGACCCCGCGGTTCCCCTTGCCCAGCACGCCGTCCCTGTTCCTGGTCCCTTCCGGAAACAGCATCACCTTATCGCTCCGCAACAGTTCGCCGAGATGTTTGCCGGCCCGGAGATCGCGGCCGCGGCGCACCGGGAACGCCCCCCAGGAACGGAACAGCCGGCCGAGCAAGGGATTTCTGAACAGCTCCTCCTTGGCCGGAGCCCAGATCATCTGCAGCGGGCAGGTCCGCAGCACCGCCCACGGCAAAAAAACCGTGTCGTAGCCCGAGATGTGATTGGCCGCGAACAGCACCCCGCCGGAGACCGGAATATGATCCGTACCGGAAATCCGCAAACGGTTGAGCACCGATGCGTAAAAACCGATGAGACAGACGGTCAGCATGACCCAGACGCGACGCGCCAGCGATGTTTTCAATGGGATACTCCGCAGTAACAGACGGCACCATAGCTATTCGGGGTTGCCGAACGTGATCCATGACGGATTTCATGATACAGACCTGCAACGCTTGCGCGGCACCAGCAGGCGCGCGGACGAAGGGCAGGGTCCGAGAAAGGGCCGGTGCCGATGAAAACCGACCAACGGCTGTTATACCCCATCCTTTTCGTCAAATCAAAGTTGATGGCGTCGCCATCTGCAATTTTGCTTTCTTGCGAAAGCAGCAAAGTTGATGCTTTAATTGCCCGCACGATCCGTTAGGGTTTGACAACTTTCCGCGACTCACCCTATCCTTTGCAGGGTGGCGTCGCGGCGTGACGCGATTCGAACGGCCCCTTGTCGCGCGAGACAAGTCGCCGCAACCGTTTGTCCCGAGGTCCTTGCCGGAGCAGGAAGAGCAGAACATGGATGCACAACTCAGTGGAAATATCCGCTTCATGCCGTTGCCCGATCTGCTGCAATGGCTGGAAGCGAACAAAAAATCGGGAGAACTCGGCCTCTCCGGAAAAGGCTTCAGCCAGTCGTTTTATTTTGAAGACGGATCGATCATTTTCGTCTCTTCCAGCAAAGCGGGACAACGCTTCGGCGAAGTTCTGGCCAGGGGAGGCACCCTTGACGAGATGCAGGTTGAACGCGCCCTGGTGGAAAGTCAAAAACACGGGCTCAGTTTTACCCAGTATCTGATCGAGGAAAATAAACTCCCCAGGGAAATCCTGACCGAAAACCTCATTCAGCTGGCTGAAATCATCTTGATGGAACTCGTTGCGCAGCCGGATTGCCGCTTCAATTTCACGGAAGTCCTCCCTGACGTTCTCGGCAAAGGGACCATCCGCATCGCCACGGGACGCCTGATCATGAACTCCCTGCGCAAAATGGACGAATTGAACTGGCAAAACGCGCGGCCACAACGGAGCCATCCTTGATGCTTTCGCAAGAAAGCAAAAAAGCAGATGGCTAAGCAAAAAGCGCCAAATGCAAGGCGCGCGATTGTCGAGTAATGAGGCGTACTTACGTACGTCGAAGCCGCGAGAACAATTGCTGCAACGCAGCAGTTGGTGAGTTTTTGCGACGCCATCATCCTTAGCAGGTAACTGACGCACCAAGAAAGACAAAGGCATAAAATCATGAGTTGGATTTCAGGAATTATCGGCGGCGGCATCGGAGCGATGATCGCCGGACCTTTCGGCGCCATCATCGGGGCCGCCATCGGCTCAAGCATGGGCGGGCCGATGACCGCGCCCGGCAACCGGATCGGCTTTTCCGAAGCGGAGCGCAAGCAGGCGCTCTTTTTTACCGCGGCGTTTTCGATGGTCGCCAAGCTGGCCAAGGCGGACGGCCGGGTCTGCGAAAACGAGATCGAGGCGATTCAGCAGGTCTGTCGCGAGACGCTGGGGCTGGACGACCGGACCCGCCGCTACGCCCTCAGCGTTTTTGCCCAGGCCAAGGAGAGTTCCGACTCGTTCGAAACCTATGCCCGTGAATTCGGCAACCTGTTCCGCCAGGAGCCGCAGATGTGCACCTTCATGATGAGTTTTCTGTTCCAGGTGGCCATGGCCGACGGCGCCCTGCACCCCGGCGAGGAGCAGATGCTGCTGAGCGCCAAACAGGCGTTCGGCCTTCACGATTCGGTTTATCAGTCCCTGCACGGCCGCTTCGTCGGCCACACCGCGCGAACCAGTGTCGCACTGAACAAGCATTATGAAATTCTCGGCATCGGCGCAGATGCCGACAAGGCGACGATCAAAAAAGCCTACCGAAAGAAAGCAGCCGAATTCCATCCTGATAAAATAGAAGGCAAAGGCCTGCCGCCGGAATTCATCAGGTTCGCCAACGACAAGCTGGCGGAGATCAATGCCTCGTACCAAGCCGTGATCAATGCGCGCGCCGGGGATTGACCGGGCTTGAGCTGTCAACGGACCCAGGGGGATACGTCATGTGGAGACGAAAAGCGGCCATGCTCAGCGAAGAGGAACTGAAGAAAGCGATCAGGTCTTCCATCCAGACGGAAAAGGATGCCATGGATTTCTATCGCTGTGCGTCGGAGAAAATGTACAATGAAAGACCCCGCCTGACCTTCAAGCTGCTGTCGAATGAAGAGCGGGGACACGCCCGCTTATTTTACGATGCCTACCACTGGGACGACCTCCCCCCTTTCGACCGGCTGATGGATGCCCCGCCGAATACCGACTCTCCGTGGTGGACCGAACTGCAGACGGCGATGCTGGGCGAGTTCGATGAAAAGATCGCCCTGACGCTGGCCATCAAGCTGGAAGAGGCCCTGGAACAGGAACTGCGCACCACTGCCGAGCAGGTCGAGGATCCCGCGGCCCGGCAGGTGTACCTGACCAACGCCCGCTTGACCCATCGCCACCTGGAACTGATCAGCGAAGACTACAGCCTGATTCAGCCGCCGACCTGACCTGCCGCTCCGGCGACGGCAGCGCCGGCCGGATCGCCCCCGCCGACCCATGGAGACCCCGATGTCCTTGCTCACCGAATCGAACGCCTGGCGAAAACTGCGGACCCACGCCGAAGAGATCGCCGAACACCGGATGCGCGACATGTTCGCCGCCGACCCGCAGCGCTTTGCCGGATTCTCCCTGAAACTGGGCGATATTCTCTTCGATTATTCCAAAAACCGCATCAGCGAAAAAACCCTGGCCCTGCTCCTCGACCTGGCGCGCCAGTCCGGCCTCGAGGACCAACGGGACCGGATGTTCGCCGGCGAAAAAATCAATCTGACCGAACAGCGGGCGGTGCTGCATGTCGCCCTGCGCAACCGCTCCAACCGGCCGATCCTGGTCGACGGCAGCGATGTCATGCCGGACGTCAACCGGGTTCTGGACAAGATGCGCAGCTTCTCGGAGCGGGTCCGCGGCGGCCAGTGGACCGGGCATAGCGGCAAACCGATCCGCGATGTCGTCAATATCGGCATCGGCGGTTCCGATCTCGGCCCGCAGATGGTCTGCGAAGCCTTGAAACCCTACGGCCGGGAAGGGCTCAAGGTTCATTTCGTCTCCAATGTCGACGGCACCCATATCGCCGAAACCCTGAAACCGCTCGATCCGCAGACCACCCTGTTTCTGATCGTCTCGAAAACCTTCACCACCCAGGAAACCCTGCGCAACGCCGAAACGGCCAAGGCCTGGCTGCTCGCCTCGGGGGCGGAGCCGTCCGCGGTCGCCAGACACTTTGTCGCCACCTCGACCAACCGCGAACAGGTCGCCGCCTTCGGCATCGATCCGCGGAACATGTTCGAATTCTGGGACTGGGTCGGCGGCCGCTACTCGCTCTGGTCGGCGGTCGGCCTGTCGATCGCCGTCGCGCTGGGCATGGATCGTTTTGAAGAGCTGCTGCAGGGGGCGCACCTGGCCGACGAGCATTTCCTGCAGACGCCCCTGGAGCAGAACATCCCGGTCATCATGGGCCTGCTCGGCGTCTGGTATATCAATTTCTTCGACGCCGCCACCCATGCCATCCTCCCCTACGACCAGTCCCTGCACCGCTTCCCCGCCTATTTCCAGCAGGCCGACATGGAGAGCAACGGCAAACGGGTCACCCGGACCGG
>DASWJX010000077.1:0-7251 GCA_036396915.1 Geopsychrobacteraceae bacterium
AAAAAGCTGAAGAAGGCCGTCTGGAGGATATCCGTTATTGTATCGCCTGCAATCAGGGCTGTATCGGTCGCATGGGCGTTAACCGGACCCTCGGTTGTGTACAGAATCCGGCGGTCGGGATGGAGAAGAAGTGGGGCGAAGGGACCCTGAAACCGGCGGCGATCAAGAAGAAAGTCATGGTCATCGGCGGCGGCCCAGGGGGGATGTGGGCGGCCAAGATGGCTGGACGCCGCGGACATGATGTGACCCTGCTCGATCGGGGCGACAGCCTCGGCGGACAGGTCAAGACCGCCATGAAGGGCGCCGGCCGCGACGAGTTCGGGGTCATCATCCGCAACGAGAAGGAGCAGGTCACTAAGGCCGGGGTCAAGGTCGAACTTGGCGTCGAAGTGACTGCCGAGGCGGTGCTGAAGGCCGGGGCAGACGCGATCATTGTCGCCACTGGCAGCAAGCCGAAAGCCCATCCGGTCGGCGGCGCCGATGGACCGGGTGTCTGCAACGTCTGGCAGGTTCTCGATCAAGAAGTCGAGGTTGGCCAAAACGTATGTCTGATCGACTACGATGGTCACCATCGCGCTACCGCCACTGCTGAATACTTGGCCGATCAGGGTAAGACCGTTCATATCATCTGCTCCAGCCTGTTTATCGGTGCCGAGCTTGGGCCGACACAGGATCTGTACCTGACCCGCCAGCGACTGTTGCAAAAAGGCGTGACCTTCACTCCGGACATCGCGGTGATGGAAGTTTCCGGCGAGATCGGCAACAAAACCATCAAGGGATTCAACGTCTACAACAACGTCTGGGACGAATGGAGCGGTTACGATACGTTGGTTCTGGCGATGGGGCAGGCGGCGGATGAGGATCTCTATTTTGCCCTTAAAGGCAAGGTCAAAGAACTTCACCGGATTGGGGATTGTGTCGCACCGCGCAAGGTCGATATGGCGATCTGGGAAGGGCATGAACTGGGGAGGACGCTCTGATGATCGCCGGGAAGATTTTAACTGGTGGACCGCCACACAGCATCCTGGTGTTTGTCGACTTGCCAGATGGTGAACTGGACGATTACGGCAAGGGCATTCTGTCGGAAGCTTCTCGTCTGGCGAAGAAGCTGAACGCCGACTGGTCGGTGCTCTGTTTTACGGGTGCCACGGCCGAAGCGCTGGCAGCGCTGGCAGCTTATGGTGTGGAACGGCTCATTCTGATTGATGGCGCTGAGAATACGGCCGACTCTCTTGAGCTGCAGGGGCGACTGATCGCTACGGCTACCCGTGACAATGGCGCCGCCTTGTTGCTGCTGCCGCATAACGATCTGGGCGCCGCTCTGGCGCCGCTGCTTGCGGCAGAACTTGACGCTGCGCTGTTGACCGAAGCTATTGCCACCCGTGTCGATGAGGACAAACTGGTCCTGACCCGCCTGGTGCTGGGGCAGCAGATTGCTGCGTCGAAAAGCTGGGACGGAGACCAGCGACTGGTTCTGACCATTCACCCCCGCGTGCTGAGCAGCGTGGTGCTGCCGAGCATGCAGCCGGGCAAGGTGCAGGTCGAGCGCTGGCAATCGACGACAGAGCTGGTGGCAGGGGCAAGTCGTATCGTTGAACGGATTCCCGCTGATCCCCATACCGTCGATGTCTCAGAGGCGCAGGTTATGGTCAGTGCCGGCCTCGGGTGCAATCCGCAGGCCTTTGCTCAGGTTGAAGAGTTGACCCGCCTGCTGAACGCGTCTCTCGGTGTGACCCGTCCGGCCTACGATCTCGGCTACACCGGTTTCGAGCGGATGGTCGGACAGACCGGCAAGACCGTGGCGCCCCGTTTCTATCTGGCCCTGGGAATCTCCGGTTCCATGCACCATCTGGGTGGAATCAAGGATTCTAAAAAGGTGGTGGCCGTCAATATCGATGCCAAGGCGCCGATCATCCCTAACTCGGACGAAACATTTGTCGCCGATCTGCGTGAGGTGCTGCCGCTGTTGATCGAACGGGTCAGAACAGCGACAGGAGATGCTGCATGAAACGTACATTTGACGCTATTGTGGTCGGGGCCGGTCCCGCCGGTTCTTCGGCGGCCTTGACCATGGCCCGTGCCGGACTGGATGTTGCGTTGCTTGAGCGCGGCACGTTTCCGGGCGAAAAGAATATGTTCGGCGGGGTTTTGCATCGCCTGACGGCGCTTGAAGAGCTCTTTCCCGACTTCTGGAATCAGGCGCCGCTGGAGCGGCATATCGTTAAGAAAACCCTGTCATTCATGACCGACGGGTCGTGCTTTAACGTCAGTTTTGACAACGAGGAAGCGGATCGTCCCCCTTATAACGGTTACACCATTTTTCGCCCTAAATTTGATCGCTGGCTGGCGCAGGAAGCGGTCAAGGCCGGAGCTACCCTGCTGATCTGTTCGACCGTTGATGACGTGATCATCGAACAAGGCAAGGTGGTCGGGGTGAGTTTGTTGCCTTCCGGAGCCGAGCTGCGGGCGCCGGTAGTGATCGCGGCGGACGGCGTCCTCTCCTTCACCGCACAAAAAGCCGGTTTACGCGCCGCCAAATTCAATCCGGCCAATCAGGGCGTCTGCGTCAAGGCGTTGATCGACATGCCGAAAGAAGTGATCGATGAGCGTTTCGGCCTGGTGCGCGATCAGGGCGCGTCGAACGAAATCGTTGGCAATACCGCCGGCGTTCGCGGCGGCACCTTTCTCTATACCAATTATGATTCTCTGTCTCTCGGTATGGTCCTGGAGTTGGAAAGTCTGACTGCACACGGCAAGACGCCCTACGATCTGCTCAACGCCTGCATGCAGCAGCCGCAGATGGCCAAACTGTTACGAGGCGGCAGCCTTTTGGAATATTCGGCCCACCTGGTGCCGAAAGGCGGCTTCGACATGATGCCAGAACTGGTCGGCGACGGCATCCTGGTCGCGGGTGACGCGGCGGCCATGTGCATCGTCACCGGGCTTAATCTGGAAGGGATCAATCTCGCCACCCAGTCCGGGGTGCTGGCCGGCAAAGCCGCGCTTGCAGCCCATCGGCAACAGGATTTTTCCAAGGCAAGTCTGGGTCACTACCGCAAGCTGCTTGAAGATAACTTTGTCCTCAAGGATCTCAAACTTTACAAACGTACTCCGCAAATGCTGCATAACGATCGGATTTACCGTCAATATCCCGAATTGGTCTGCAGCCTGATGGACGAAATTTATCGCATCGATGGTCAACCTAAAAAATCGATGACCAGGATGCTGCTGCGCGCCGCCCGCGAAAAGGTTGGCTTAAAAAACCTGCTGGCCGATGTCTACAGTGGATGGAGAGCCCTATGAATATCAATCTCGATGAAATCTTCGACATAACCAGTTTCAACGTCGATCGGGATCCGCACATCATTCTGGATACCGATATCTGTAAGACATGCGACCAACGGGCCTGCACCAATGCCTGTCCCGCCTGTTGTTACAGCTGGGACGAAGAGAATCTGAAGATGACTTTCGTGCATGACGGATGTCTTGAGTGCGGTACCTGTTACGTGGTTTGCGGCAAGAACGCTTTTACCCGCTGGCGCTATCCGCGCGGCGGTTTCGGCGTCTCTTACCGCATGACCTGAAAAAGGGATCGCCTCGGCAAGGGGCCGCGACCAAAAGACCTTTAGTCCTCAACTTTGTTTGTGCAGGAGATTGATTAATGAGTCGGAAAGAATTGAATATTGTCGTTCTGCTACGCGAAGCCTGCGATCCGCGCCCACCGGTGCGGCTGACCGCCGATGGCTTTGGTATACGCGAGCGCGGCCTGCGGCGGATCGCCAATCCGGCTGATCTTTGCGCGCTGGAGCAGGCCCTGCGCTTGATCGAAACCCAAGGCGGGAGCGTGACCGCCCTGGCTGTCGGACCGGCGCGACTTGATGATCATCTGCGTCTGGCCCTCTCCATGGGGGCCAACAGAGTGATTCGGGTCTGGAGCTCGGCCTTTGAAGGCGGTGATGCCGTTGCCGATGCCCGTTTACTCGAACGGCTGGTTGAAATTCTCAAGCCTGACCTTTTTTTGAGCGGTCAACGTCTGCTCGATCGGGGGACCGATCCGGCCCCGGCTCTGGCTTCGGCCAGGTTGGGGATCCCCTATGTCACCGCCGCTCTGGAGGTCAGTCGCCTGAACGGTGACGTCGAGGTGCTGCGAAAATGCGATCGCGGCGCACGCCAGCGGGTCGCGACCAGTCTCCCCTGTAGTCTGCTGTTTGAAGAGGGGAGCTGTGAGCTGCGCTATCCGGACCAGGCTGCGTTAATGGCCTCCCTTGATGCCGATATTGAAATCTGGGGGCTGGCCGAGCTGGGGCTGCCGGTGGCTGAAATCGGCGCCTTTGGTGCCCTCCTGGGCAAAGAGCGTTGCAGCCTGCCACGGCAGAACCCGCAGCGGGTGGTGACCCCTGACCCTGATCTCCCGGCTTTCGAGCGGATTCTGGCACTCCTCTCCGGCGGACTTAAGCCGCGCGCCGGTAAGTTACATACCCTCAGCGCGGAACAGACCGTAGATCAATTGATGCAGCTCTTTGCCGCAGAAGGGTTGGTCGGCGGGAGTACAACATGACATATCGGCTGGCGACCGGGATCCTGATCGAAGATACCGTACGCGGTAGTTTCCTGGTCTCTGCGCGGCCGCTACGCATGGTGCGTTTGAACCCGGCCCTGCGAGCCCTGGCTCAGCGCATGCTGGACGCTGAAATCGAAGCGGCTTCGGCTGCGGAGACCAGGGTCCTGGAAAGTCTGGTTAAAAGCGGTTTTGTCGCACGCCGCCAGAACCTGGCCGATCTGGAGCAGCTGCCTGTGGTGAGTATCATCATTCCGGTGAAGGATCGCGCCGCCGATCTGCGCAACTGTCTCACCTCCCTGCAACAACTGAATTATCCAGCGGAGAAGTTGGAACTGGTGGTGGTTGACGACGGCAGCCGCGATCAAACCCCGCAGGTTGCCACCGAGTTCGGAGCCGTGCTGCTTGCTTCGGGCGCAGTCGGCGGCGGCCCGGCGCTGGCGCGTAACAAAGGAGCGGCGGTCGCCAAGGGCGAGATGCTGGCTTTTATCGATTCTGACTGCACCGCGTCGCCGGATTGGCTGAATGAACTGTTGCCGGCGTTTTACGACCCAAAGTTGGCGGCGGTCGGCGGCTGGGTTGACGGCATGCACCAGGGCTCAGCGCTCGATCGCTACGAAGCGGTGATGTCGAGCCTGAATCTGGGACGCCGCGAAATGTCGGGCGGGGCAGGGGGGGACACCTTTTACCTGCCGAGTTGCAATCTGCTGCTGCGCAAAGAGGCCTTCAGCGCGGCCGGCGGTTTCAATCCCGAGATGCAGGTCGGCGAAGATGTCGATCTGACCTGGCGGCTGCGCGATGCCGGCTGGAAGATTCAGTATCTGCCCCAGGGAAGGGTTTATCACGCCCACCGCAGTCGCCCCTGGCCGTTTATGAAACGGCGCTTCGATTACGGTACCTCCGAAGGACGGTTGCAGCAGCTGCATCCGGTGCGCGGTAAGAAGATGCTGCTGCCGCCGATGCTGAGCGCCATGCTGTTGCTGCTGGTCGTTGTTCTACTCACACCCTCGTTGCTGCCTCTGCCGGTGGTGGCGTTGCTGTTGTTGATCGATAGCGCTTCGACCTGGCGGAAAATAGTAAAACAGGGCCTGCCGCTCTCCCCGATGAAAATATTTATGGCGCGCACACGAGCCGTCGGCAGCCTCGCTTACTATGTTGGTTATCATCTGTTACGCTATTACCTGTGGCCCCTGCTCCTTGCCAGTTGTCTCTATCCACCCTTTGCGGTGCTGAGCCTGGGGCTGCTGCTGGGGGTGGGGATGGTCGATTACCGGGTGCGCAAACCGCAGTTGTCTCTCTTCGGCTTCTATCTGTACTACTTTCTCGAACAGCTCTCCTACGGTAGCGGTGTCTTCTGGGGCTGTTTGAGGATGAAGAGTTTTGCCAGCTATCGGCTCGAGTTGAATGGGGTTTAGAGTCAGGATGCCATGCGCCGAATCAGAACGGTCAGAAAGCTACTTTTTAACGCACTTCGCTACCGTCTGCTGAAATATTCAGGTCATCCGCATCCACTGGAAGCGATCAGCCTTGAAGTTACTCACCGCTGCATCTGTCGCTGCCAGATGTGCAATATCTGGCAAATTCCAAAGTCGCGGCCAGATCTGCCGCTGTCCGATTGGATCAACCTGTTATCCTTACCGGAACTGCACCGCTTGCGGGAGTTGGATATCACCGGCGGCGAACCTTTTCTGCGCGAGGACCTGGCGGAACTCATCAAGTGGATTTGTCGCTCGAAACCCGATTATTTTCCGCGACTGAAAACCCTGGCCATCACCACCAATGGTCTATTAACTGATAAAATGCTATGAACGACACCCAACGTAAATGGAACAACCGCTGGCGGGAGAAGGCTGCCACTGCAGATCTGCAGGCCGACCCCTGGCTGCAGCGCATATATCCTTTGCTGCCGAAAGGGCGGGTTCTCGATGTTGCTTCAGGTGCAGGGCGTAATGCCCTGTTTCTTGCTGAACAGCAGTTTGCAGTCACGGCAGTCGACATCTCGGATGAAGCTCTGGAACAACTCCGTCGCGAAGCCGAATCTCGCCATCTTTCAATAGAAACCCGACAGGTTGATCTGGAGACAAGTCCTGCCCTTCCCGAGGGTCCCTATGACCTGGTACTTGATTTTTTTTACCTGCACCGACCGCTTTTGCCACTCCTGCGCGAAACCGTCCGGCCCGGTGGGGTCGTGGTTCTGCGCACCTTCAGCAGTGCCGGATCGTTTAGTGGCGGTCCGGACAATCCGGATATTGTCCTGTGCCCCGGAGAACTGCTGCAGATGTTTGCTGGTTGGGATGTTCTTCTCCATGAAGAGGGGCTTGAGCCATCACGTAAAGGCGGTTCATTGGCCGGGATCGTGGCCAGAAAAAACCTGTGATCGCATCGGTTTCAATTCTCAAGCGATGCAATACTTTTCTGAAAGTCGAAGAATGAAAAAAGCGGTATACAAGCGTCCGGCGTATACCGCATCTCAGCATTAAAAATCGATTTTCAAAAACTTTATTGAATTATTCCTTCGCACTTTCTCTGTGCATTATCAATGATCGACTCCGATCATCACGTTGGAGGCTTTAATGATCGCATAGGCCGGTTTCCCTACAGCTAGACCGATTGCTTTAACAGCGTCATTTGTGACGATGGAGGTTACCCGGTCCCCTCCTGATAATTCGATGATGACTTCCGCATTGACTGAG
>DASWJX010000078.1:0-5708 GCA_036396915.1 Geopsychrobacteraceae bacterium
CAAAGCAGGGGAGAAGGACGCAGGAGCAAGAATGGCGAAGATTTACTACAGTCTCTATGACCGCATGCGACACGAGAAGGGACTGCTTCAAGCATTCAGGAAAGTCAAATCCAACAAAGGAAAACCCGGCATCGACGGGCAATCCATCGAGGATTTTGCTGAGAATTGCGCTGAAGAGATCGCCCAGCTTGCAAGCGAACTGCGGAGCAAGAGTTACCGTCCAAAGCCGGTCAAACGGGTCGAGATACCCAAAGGCGATGGAGGAAAACGGTTGCTTGGAATTCCAACAGTTCGTGACCGGGTTGTCCAGCAAGCCCTGCTGAACATCTTGCAGCCGATATTTGATCCAGGATTTCATCCCTCCAGCTACGGCTACCGGCCCGGCAGAAGCCCCCAACAGGCGGTCGCCAAGGCCAGTGCGTTTATCCGGCGATACCAGCTCAAGTGGGTTGCGGACATGGATTTGTCACGGTGTTTCGACACCCTGAACCATGACCACATCCTGGGGAGCATTCGTCGGAAGATTGCGGATGGAAGTATCCTGAATCTCCTGCGGATGTTTTTGCAAAGCGGGGTGATGATCGGAGAGAGATGGCAGGCGAGTGAAGACGGCAGCCCCCAAGGTGGGGTGATCAGCCCTCTTATCGCGAACATCTATCTTGATGACTTCGACCAGTTTATGAAAGGCCGTGGCCATCGTATCGTCCGCTTTGCGGATGATATCCTGATCTTCACTCGTTCAAAGAGCGCAGCGCATAATGCACTCAACGTCGCAAGAAGCTATCTAGAAGGGGAGTTGCTCCTGACCGTCAATGAACAAAAGAGCCATGTCGTCCACAGCAGCAAGGGCGTCAAATATCTCGGCGTCGAGATCCATACCAGCTACACTCGGATCAAGCGGGAGAAGGTTCATGAGTTCAAAGCCAAGGTCAGGAAAATCACCCGGCGCAACTCACCGGTTAATCTGAGGAAGGTCATTACTGATCTGAATCCGGTCATCCGAGGATTCGCCTACTACTTCCGCATAGCGAACTGCAAGAGCGAGTACCAAGCGCTGATGCAATGGATCAGGAGGCGCCTTAGAGCCAAACAACTCAGCCTGTGGAAACGAGCCAAACGGCTTCACCGCAGACTGAGACAGCTCGGCTATCAAGGCGAGTTCAAATTCATAAAAATGAACTCATGGCGCAATGCCGCCTGCAACCTGGCCCACTACGCGCTTCCCAACTGTTATCTCAGGGAAGAGGGTCTCTTTGACATGGAAACAGTACAAACCGGGTACCTGCCTCAGAAGTATTGAGGTGAAGAATAGGCATGAGCCGTATACGAGGCCCGTACGTACGGTTCTGTGAGAGGGCTGGGGCGAGCTTGATCTGCTCGCCTCACCCTACTCGATTATCAGCATAAAGCTGCCTGCCGGCGCCGGTCCGGGCGTCACGCCCGGGCTCGGACCGCATGGCATGCAAGGCGCCGGCCGCTATTTTTTCCTGCTTCTTTTTTTGGCCGGCGAAGGCGTGCTTTTGCTGTCGGAAAAGTATTCTCCCAGAAACTCCTTCTTGAAGTTCAGGTAATCCCCCGCCTCGATGGCTTTGCGTGCTCCGGCCACCATGTTGAGATAAAAGCGCACATTGTGGATGGCCGAGAGGGTGGCGGAGAGGATTTCGTTGGCGTTGAACAGGTGGTGCAGGTAGGCGCGGGTGAAGTTCCGGCAGCAGTAACAGTCGCAGGCCGCATCGACCGGGAAGAAATCGCGACGGAAATTGCGGTTGGTCAGACGGATCTTGCCGCGGCTGGTAAACAGGGTGGCGCTGCGCGCATAACGGGTGGGAATGACGCAGTCGAACATGTCCATGCCGCGCTCGATACTCTCGAGGATATCCTCCGGCAGGCCGACGCCCATCAGGTAGCGCGGCTTGTCTTCCGGCAGGAAGGGCGCGGTGTACTCGACAACCTTTTTCAGAAGATCGAGCCCCTCGCCGACGCTGACCCCGCCGACGGCATAGCCGGGAAAATCCATGGCGGTCAGCTGCTCTGCGCACTCGCGGCGCAGATCCTGGTAAACGCTCCCCTGAACGATGCCGAACAGGGCCTGGTCTTCGCGGTTGTGATGTTTGAGGCAGCTCTCCGCCCAGCGCAGGGTTTTTTTGATCGACTTGGCCGAATAGTCGTGGGTGGCCGGGTAGGGAATGCATTCATCGAAGGCCATGATGATGTCGGCGCCCAGGTCGTTTTCGATCTGCATCGCTTCCTGCGGCCCGAGAAAGATCTCCTCGCCGGTGATCTCATGTTTGAAATGCACGCCATGCTCGCCGATCCGTTTGTTCGGCAGGGAGAACACCTGAAAACCGCCGCTGTCGGTGAGGATCGGCCGCTCCCAGTTCATGAATTTATGCAGCCCGCCCGCTTTCTTGACCAGACCTTCCCCCGGTTTCAGGTGCAGGTGGTAGGTGTTGGACAGGATGATCTGCGCTCCGGTCTCCTCGACCTGGGCGGGGGTCATCGCCTTGAGTGCGCCGTGGGTGCCGACCGGCATGAAGATCGGGGTTTCGATGGTGCCGTGCGGAGTCTGCAGGCGACCGCGGCGAGCGCTGCTGTGCGGGTCTTTTTTAATCAATTCAAACTGAAACATTCAGTTATTCTCCAATTTCATCTATAAATTGATGGCGTCGCAAAAAGTCCGCCGTAACGCCGCAGGACGAAATTTTTGCCTGGCCATCCTCTGGGTTTTTGCGAAAGCATCATAAAGAGGCTCATGCTGCTTTGCTCAGCGGTATAGACGTATAGCAGAATCAGTATATCAGCGCAATCAACCAGGAGCCGCAATGTCCGATCTTTTCCCCGTCCCCCGCCATCTGGAACAGGCCGAATACACTTTGCTGATTTTCCAACTGGAAGCCAGGGAGTATTTCGATCTGCCGCCGCTGGGGCTGCTGCGTCTGCGGCGCGAGTTTCAGCAGGCGATCCGCGCCTTGCGCGACGCCGGTGAGCAGCAGCTGGGCCGGGACCTGCAGCAGTTGCTGGAACCGGTCGTGCCGGTCGATCCGCAGTTGCGTAAACGGGTGCAGCGACCGGCCCCGCCGCTGGTGTTGCGTCCCGACCCGGGGCGGAGCGGGCTGATCGAACCGGGCGACTGGCTTGAACTGCCGGTGCTGTTTCTCGGTTGCGGCATGGCTTCCGTCGAAGCTTTTGCCCGACTGCTGCAACAGGTCGCCAGGCAGGGGCTGGTCAACGGCCGGGGTGTTTGCGAACTGGCCACGGTGGAGGCCGAAGACGGCAGCGGCCGGCGAACGACTCTCTGGAACCGCGGGCCTCTGGCCGGCGCCTTGACACCGGTGGTGAACGACCTGCAATGGTGGCTGGAGCGGCAGCCGCTCGCATGGAACCCGCTGCGGCTTGAATTTGTCACGCCGGCCCGCTTCCTGCGCGGCGGCCGGCCGCTGTTCAACGCGGGCTTTGCCGAACTGTTTCCGTTTATTCTGCGCCGGGTGACGGCCATGCTGGCCGCCCATTGCCGGATCGAAGCCGTGCCCGACCCGGCGCCGCTGCTGCAGGCGGCAGCAGGCGTTGCCGAGCGTCACAATGGCCTGCATTGGCGAGACTGGCGGCCGCTCGCCGCGGGGCGGGGAGGGCAGGACCTCGGCGGTCTGTGCGGCGCCCTGGAGCTGGCCGGCAGCGGCCTGGGGGATCTGCTCTGGATCCTGCAACTGGGGAGTCTGCTGCAGGTCGGCAAAGGGGCGCCGTACGGAGCCGGCCGTTATCGACTTTGCCAGGAATCTCTAGATGTCGGGAGTTGTTGAGGTTTTTGCAGCCGTCTGGTTTGTTCCCGCACGCTTCTGCGGTATAATGAAAAGAAACAACCAAGCACGGGAGGTCTGCTGTGAAAAATTCCTGGGAGGAACGAAAAAAAGCTCTGGAAAATGAATACTTCCACAAGAAAGAGCAGGAACTGATCGAGAAAATGCGGCACGACTCGGAGGAAAACCTGGCCAAGGAGTATTGCGCCGGGCGCTGTCCGAAGTGCAGTGAAAAGATCGAACCGATGACCTTTCGCGGCGTCCCGCTCGATCGTTGTACCGGCTGCGGCGGGGTCTGGCTCGGTCCCAACGACCTGAAGCTGCTGGCCGAAAAAGATCATCGGAGCTGGTTCGATCTCTGGTTCCGCCAGGAGGAGAAATCCTCCGACCAAGGAGGAAAATGATATGGGCTGGCTTTGGTTTCTGCTGCTGGTTGTTGTCGCCGGAGGGATTTATCTCTATTGGAAATTGTCGGCCATGGAGCGGGAGATCCGCCGCGAGCAGGCAACCGCACGGAGCATCCCGGACGAGTCCGGTGACGAGGTGGTCAAGCCTGATGTCGCGCCGCCCATCTTTAAGGAACAGGTCAAGCTTGAGCCTGCCGAGCCGGACGAAGAGGAAGCCGCGGCACCGGGAACCCTGGAGGAGGGTCTGCTTCGCATGATCACCGAGTTGCCGGGAATGCTGCAAACCGAGCTTTATGAACTGTTTCCCGGCGAAGAGCGCAAGCAGCTTCAGGCGCTTCTGCTGAAAATGGACCGGAACGGGGTCATCAGACGGGAGAAGAAGGAAAACAGTTACCGGGTCTTCCCGGCCTGAATACCCGCTGGTGCCGGCTTGAAAATAACCGGCGCCGCTTGCGGCTTGCCCGGTCGGGTTTCTTCAGCCGCTTCCTGCCGAGGAAAGACCGCATATGCAGCTTGAAATATTCACCACCGGCGGCACCATCGACAAGGTCTATTTCGACGCCAGGAGCACTTTTGAAGTGGGCGATCCGCAGATTGCCGAGCTGCTGGCGGAAGCCAACCTGAATCTCGATTACCGGGTGATTCCGCTGTTGCGCAAGGACAGCCTTGAGATGACCGATGAGGATCGGGCCTGTGTCAGGCAGGCGGTTTTGCATGCCGCCGCGGCGCGGATCGTCATTACCCACGGCACCGACACCATGATTGCGACGGCCAGGGCCCTGGCCGGCATTCCCGGCAAGACCGTCGTCCTGACCGGAGCGATGCAGCCGGCGCGCTTTCGTTTTACCGATGCCGTGTTCAATATCGCCAGTGCCGTGATGGCGGCGCAGCTTCTTTCCGCAGGGGTCTATATTGCCATGAACGGACGGATTTTCGATCCGGACCGGGCCCGCAAGAACGTCGCTCTGAATCGCTTCGAGGAGGTCTGACGCAGCGTTTTCGCCGCTGTAGGCTCAGAGGATCTGGCTGAGGAACAGTTTGGTCCGCTCATGCCGCGGATTGTCGAAGAATTCGGCGGGGGTGTTCTGCTCGACGATCTGACCGTAATCCATGAACATCACCCGGTCGGCGACGCTCTTGGCGAATCCCATCTCGTGAGTGACCACCAGCATCGTCATTCCTTCTTCGGCCAGTTCGATCATGACGTCGAGAACTTCCTTGATCATCTCTGGATCCAGGGCCGAGGTCGGCTCGTCGAACAGCATCACTTTCGGCTTCATGCACAAGCTGCGGGCGATCGCCACCCGCTGCTGCTGACCGCCGGAGAGCTGACCGGGAAACTTGTCGGCCTGCTCGGCAATGTGAACCTTGTCCAGGTACGCCATCGCCATCTCTTCCGCTTCTTTCTTCGGGGTTTTGCGCACCCAGATCGGTCCCAGGGTCAGATTGTCAAGAATGCTCAGATGGGGGAACAGGTTGAAGTGCTGAAAGACCATGCCGACTTCGG
>DASWJX010000079.1:0-6670 GCA_036396915.1 Geopsychrobacteraceae bacterium
CGGGCGGCGTCCGCGCCGAGTTCGAGCATATCGCCCAGCACCGCGATCTTGCGTCCCGCGCCATTCTGCAGCCGCAGGATGTTCAGCGCAGCCGCGGTCGACAGCGGATTGGCATTGTAACTGTCATCGAGCAGCACGCCGCCGCCCGGCAGCGGGAACAGATTCATCCGGCCGGGGATCGCCTGAAAGGCTTCGAGTCCCGAGACGATTTTTTCCGCGGGGACGTTCAGGAGCTGGGCGGCCGCGGCGGCGGCCAGGGCATTATAGACATTGTGCCGGCCGGGAGTGGCCATCCGCACCGGATAGCTGCCGGAGGGCAGCACCAGCCGGAAGCGGATCGTCCCGGCTCCGGCCTGAATCTCGCTGGCCCTGATCGCGGCGTGCTCCTGCACTCCGTAGCCGAGCTTGGCGACGCCGTTGGCCACCGGCAAACGCGCAACCCGTTCATCATCCAGATTGATGATGGCCGTCCCGCCGCGCAGCCCGGCAAACAGTTCGCCCTTGGCTCTGGCGACCCCGTCCAGCCCCGGCAACGTCTCAAGATGGGCCGGACCGATATTGGTGATGATACCGATATCCGGGGCGGCGATCTCGGTCAGACGCTCGATCTCCCCGAGGGCACTGGTCCCCATTTCGAGCACCGCCCAGCAATGCTCCGGCTGCAGCTGCAGCAGAGTCAGCGGCAGGCCGATCAGATTGTTATAATTTCCGGCGGTCTTCAGTCCCGGGCTCTGCTGCTGCAGAATCGTCGCCAGCAGCTCCTTGGTGGTGGTTTTCCCGGCGGAGCCGGTAACCGCGATCAGCGGGCCGCGCAGCTGCAGCCGGCTGGCGGCGGCCAGGTCGCCCAGTGCGCGCAGGGTATCGGCAACCCGGATGACCGGCACCGGCAGGCCGGCAACCACCTCTTCACTGAGACAGGCGGCGGCGCCGTTGCGCACCGCCTGGATCAGGTAGTCGTGGCCGTCAAAACGCGCCCCGCGCAGCGGCACGAACAGCTCCCCGACCTTGAGATTACGGCTGTCGGTGGAGATACCGCTCAGCCTGCGGTTGGCGGTGCCGCTCGGCAGCGTTCCGGCGGTGATGCGAGCGACCATTTCCAAGTCGAACCTCATGCCGGCACCTCCCCGTTGTGTTGCGCTGCCGCCTGCATGGCGATCCGCAGCTCTTCACGATCGTCAAAATGAATCCTTTGCCGGCCGAGAATCTGATAGTCCTCATGCCCCTTGCCCGCGACCAGCAGCAGATCACCCGCTACGGCACGGCTCACGGCAAAGCGGATCGCCTCGCGCCGGTCCGGGATCACGACGAACCCCTTTGCGCAATGCCGCTCCACGTCGGCCGGCGAGAATTCCACGGCACCGGCTTGCAGGGCGCCGCGCCGCATCTGTTCCAGGATCGCCAACGGATCCTCGCTGCGCGGGTTGTCCGAAGTCAGGATCGCCAGCTCGGAGTAGCGGACCGCGGCCGCCGCCATCACCGGCCGCTTGGACGGATCGCGATCGCCTCCGCAACCGGCCAGAGTGATCAGCTTGCCGGCTTCGAGCTGCTTCAGCGTTTTCAGCACCTGCTCCAGCGCATCGGGGGTATGGGCATAGTCGACCAGAGCCAGGATGCCAAGCGCATTGTCCACCCGCTCGACCCGCCCCGGGATCTGCGGCGCGGCGGCGATGCCGGCGGCGATCCGGTCCGGAGCGATGTTCAGGCACGAAGCTGCCGCCACGGCCGCCAGCAGGTTGCTGACGTTGAATGTGCCGATCAGCCCGGAATCGATCGCCACCTCGCCGGCCGGGGTGTTGAAACTTCCCTTGATCCCGTCCCGCCCCAGCCGCACCTGCTTGACGCAGACCTCGGCGGTCTCCCGGCCGAAACTGCAACTGTTCGGAAATTCCTTGAGCAGCCGTCTGCCGAATTGATCATCGCGGTTGACCACGGCCCGGCCGCTGCCGAGCAGGTCGCTGAACAGTCTCCGCTTGCTGGAAAAGTAGCCCTCCAGATCCCCGTGGTAATCAAGATGTTCGGGGGTCAGGTTGGTAAAGACGGCAACATCGAAATCGAGACCGTCGGCGCGGTGTTGCTCAAGAGCGTGCGACGAGACCTCCAGAATCAGGGCATCGGCGCCCTGTGCTCTGAATTCCGCCAGCATCCGCAACAGGTCCACCGACTCGGGGGTGGTGTGGCTGGAGCTGAAACGGGTTGCGCCGATGCGGTAATCGACGGTACCGAAAACGGCCGGCGTGTACCCGCCCTGCTGCATGATCGCTTCCAGCAGATAAGTGATCGTCGTCTTGCCGTTGGTTCCGGTGACGCCAACCACCGGGATCCCGGCGCTCGGCTGCCGATAATAATGATTGGCCGCCAGGGCCATCGAGCGCCGCACGTTCTTCACCAGAATCAGGGTGCCGTCGCCGCTCCATTGCTCGGGACGCTGTTGCGCGACGATGGCGGCCGCGCCTTTGGCGAGCGCCTCGGGAACATAGTGCACGCCGTCCAGCCGGCTGCCCGGCAGGGCAAAGAACAGGGCGCCGGGTACCACCTGACGGGAGTCGCAACAAAGAGCGGAGATGGCCGGTCCGGTCGGGCCGACCACCGCTTCGATTTCCATGTTTTTTATCAGCTCACTCAGTTGCATCGTCTTCCCGTCAAGCGGATCCAAGGGGCTGTCACGCCCCGAATTTCACCCAGGCTTCGCTGTTGTAGCGGATTCTTCTGCCGGGACGCGGCGACTGTTCGACAACCCGGCCGCTCCCGGAAAGTTTCAGATTCAAACCCTTGCGCTGCATGGTCTGCAAGACCTGCCGGTAGCTCATGCCGCGAAGATCGGGCATCTGCAGACCATCCCCGGCCAGTTCCGGGATCACCGTTTCGATCAGCGGCAGCTCTTCCGGCTCGGCGTCCGGCAGGGTCGCGAGCCGGACCGCCTGGTCGGGCGGGATATCCAGATAGCGCAGGGCCTGGCTTGCCACCCGGGAGAACACCGGCGCCGCCACCACTCCGCCGTAGGTTTTTCCCTGCGGCTCATCGAGCGTGACCAGGATCACCAGCGCCGGCCGCTCAGCCGGGACAAAGCCGACAAAGGAAGCGACCCGCTTGTCGACCGAGTAACCGCCGGTGACCGGATCCACCTTCTGCGCCGTGCCGGTTTTGCCGCCGACCCGATACCCGGGGACGGCGGCCCAGGTTCCGGTCCCGCCCGGCTCGACCACCCCGACCATCATCTCCCGAACCTGCCGGGCGGTTTTCTCCGAAATCACCCGCTTGCGAACCTGCGGCTGCTGAACGCTCTGTTCCAGGCCGCTGCCGTCCACGATCCGTTCCACGAGATAGGGTTGCATCATCAAGCCGCCGTTGGCGATCGCTGCCGTCGCTGTCGCCAGTTGCAGCGGCGTGACGGTAACGCCCTGGCCGAAAGAGATGGCGGCCAGATCAATTTCAAACCAGCGCGACGGCAGATGGAGAGTCCCTTCAACCTCGCCGGGGATATCGATACCGCTCTGCTGACCGAAACCGAAATCCCTCAGGTAGGAATAATAGCGCTCCCTTTCGAGTTTTTTGCCCAGCTTGGCAAATCCGATATTGGAACTGAATTTTAACATCTCGTCAAGGGTCAGAATAGCGTAGGGCTTGTGATCCCTGATGGTCTTGCCGCCGACGCGAAAACTCCCCTTTTCACAGTAAAACGTATTGTTGCGACTGACGATTCCTTCTTCAAGGGCACTCGCCAGCAGAAACGGCTTGAAGGTCGAACCCGGCTCGAAGCTGTCGCAGACGGCGCGGTTCCTCCATTCGCCGGGCCGGTAGTTGTTGACCGCGTTGGGATTGTAATCGGGCTGCGACGCCATGGCCAGGACCTTGCCGCTGGCCGGTTCGAGAATCACCAGCGTGCCGCCGACCGATCCGGTCTGGGCCACGGCGTCGGCAAGTTCTTTCTCGGCAACATACTGCAGGGTCCGGTCGAGGGTCAGATACAGATCCTGTCCCGGCATCCCTCCGCGCACCATCTGCCCGGCGGTGGCCAGACCGCGGCCCCGGGCATCGCGCTGGGAAACCAGCAATCCGCCTTCGCCCTGCAGCAGAGCATCATATTCCAATTCGATACCCTCAAGGCCTTTGGGGTCAACCCCGGTAAAGCCGATAACCTGCGCGGCAAGCCGCGACAGCGGGTAGTAGCGCTTGTGCTCCGGAACAAAATGCAGCCCGGTAATGTTCAGCTGACGGATTTTCTCGACCTTTGCCGGGTCCAGTCGGCGTTCGAGCCAGACGAATCCCCGCCCGGACTGGAGTTTTTTAGCGATCTCCCTTTCGGACAGATCGATAAGTGCAGCAAGTTTTTTTGCTGCGTGATCGGCCTGGACAATCTGACCGGGATCGGCAAAGAGCGACTGGACGGCCAGGCTCAGCGCCAGGGCATCACCGTTGCGATCGTAAATCGTGCCGCGCTGGGGCGACAGCTTGATAATCCGCTGGTGCTGTTGCACCGCCCGCTTCTGCAGATCCGGCCCCAGCACGATCTGCAGGTAATAGGCGCGGGCCGCAACCAGCAGAAAAGCCAAAATGAAAAAGGCGCCGAACAGCCGGATGCGGATTTGAATGCCGCGCTCCGCAGGCGCCATGCTAGTTCACCCGGATCACTTGACCGGGCGCGGGCAGCTGCAGCCCCAGCTGTTCTCTCGCCAGTCTTTCAATCCGGGAGTCGCTGGACAGCAGTGCCGATTCGATCCGCAACCGCTTGACATCATCCTGTCCGGAGCGGATCTGGCTTTGCAGGCTGGAAATTTCGTATTCAAAATTTATCGCCTGAATGCGCGACCAGACAAACAGCAGGGACAAGAGGGAAACCAGAGCAATGACAACGAAAAGGGGGGTGAGGCGGGGACGATCCAACGAGAAGCCGTTGATCTTGACAACTGTCCTGGACATGGTTTCGGACATGCTAGCCTCCTTTTGCTCTATTCCAGGCTGCTGAAACCAGGATCCGGAATGATCGGTTTCTCAGCAGCGGCAGATCGCCCGCAGCACAGCACTGCGGGAACGCGCATTTTTTTCGATTTCAGCCGGTGTCGCCCGAACCCCCTTGCGGGTCAGAAGCTTGACCTTCGGCTGCTGGTTGCAACGGCAAATCGGCAATTTGGGAGGACAGACGCAACCCCTGGACTGCTCCCGGAACAGGGTCTTGACGATCCGGTCTTCCAGAGAATGAAAACTGATGACCACCAGGCGCCCTCCCGGCCGCAACAGATCGATCGCCCGCGCGACCCCCGTTTCGACCTGATCCAGTTCCTGATTGACCTGAATCCGCAGAGCCTGGAACACCCGGGTCGCCGGGTGAATCCGACTCGGCCGCCGGCCGCCGGGGATGGCGTCCCGGACCAATTCCGCCAGTTCCCCGGTTCGGGTCAGCGGCTGCTGCTGACGCCGCTCAACGATCCGGCGGGCGATCCGGCGGGCGTAGCGTTCTTCGCCGTACTGAAAAAAGATTCGACTCAGCTCCTGCGCTTCCCGCTGATTCACAACATCCGCGGCGGTCTCGCCGACGGTCGGGTTCATCCGCATGTCGAGCGGCGCATCATGGCGGAAGGAAAAACCCCGTTCCGGCGTGTCGAGCTGATGGGAGGAAACCCCCAGGTCGAGCAACATGCCATCGAGCGCCTCAATCCCCAGATCCGCCAGCACCGCTCCGGCCTGATCGAAGGTCCGGTGATGCAAACTGACCCGCTCGCCGAAAGGGGCCAGAACCTCCCGCGCCTTGTCCAGCGCCGACGGGTCACGATCCAGCCCGATCAACCGGCTGCCGGGCGCGGCCTCCAGCACCAGCCTGGCATGCCCGCCCGCACCGAGAGTGCCGTCAAGGTACATACCTCCGGCCCTTGGCTGCAGCCACTCCAGAACCTCTTCCGGCATGACCGAAAGATGCTGAAAGGAGGATGGTTCCATCATCAAAAGCCCAGATCCGCTTGACCCTGAGCATTCTCTTTCAGTACCGCCTCGGACTCCTGCCTGATCTTCGCATGGGCCTGCCGGCTCCAGATTTCGATCTTGTCGGACATCCCGATGACCACGGCATCTTTCTGCAGTTCGGCATCATCGCGCAGCGACTGGGGGATCTGTATCCGTCCCTGCTTGTTGAAAAAACATTCCTGGGCCGGAGCGACCCGGTTGCGCAGGTTCGCATCCTTGAAGGCCCCCGCCGGAAGCGCATCGATATTGGCGCGGATGGTTTCCCATCTGCCGGGCGGATAGGCGACCAGCCCGCCGTCAAAGATGGTGACAACAATACTTTCGCTCTGGTAGGTTTCACGCAGTTCTTCCCGAAAGGCGGCCGGAATACTGATGCGGCCCTTGAGATCGATACTGACGTTGAACTGCCCGGAGAATTTCACTAATTGACACCCTTTTGCACTATTTGACACTACGATTGTAAAAATATACTCGCGGTCTACCCGGCTGTCAAGAAATTTTCCTTATCTTTCAGACCTTTGACGTCCGCGGGAAATGCTGCGTGAACGGACGCTGCCTACGACAAACGGCAGACCACGACGGCACCGGGAGACAACCGGACAATCTCTGGCCGGAACCGGAAGTTCGGCCAGGCAGGCAGAGCGGACCGCTGGGAAATCCGCCGTTTTTTT
Organism: Geopsychrobacteraceae bacterium; assembly: GCA_036396915.1. GTDB lineage: Bacteria > Desulfobacterota > Desulfuromonadia > Desulfuromonadales > Geopsychrobacteraceae > BM509. Next base: position 6,627 of record DASWJX010000079.1, read on the forward strand.
TGTAAAATAGGGGCAAAAAGGGCAGCCCGGCCGGGCTGCCCGTG
>DASWJX010000080.1:0-2188 GCA_036396915.1 Geopsychrobacteraceae bacterium
ATTTTGCCCTGGTCAACGCCATCTACGGCAAGTATTTCCCGACACCGGCTCCGGCCCGGGCTACGGTCCAGGTTGCGGCACTTCCCAAGGGAGCGCTGGTCGAGATCGACGCGGTGGCGGTAAAAGCTTCCCCGTCCTAGGACCGGGGTTCGAGGTTCGAGGTTCCGAAGCTGAAAAAGGGATGGTCCGGTGGGACCATCCCTTTTTCAGGTGTGTATATCGGCCTGCGATCAGATCGCTTTCTGGATCTTCCCGGAACGGATGCAGCGGGTACAGACCTTTTTGGAACGGATGACGCCATTTTCCAGGGCCCGGACATTCTGCAGGTTCGGTTTCCATACTGTGCGGGTCTTGTTGTGGGCGTGGCTGACGTTGTTGCCGCTAATCGGCTTCTTGCCGCAGATTTCACAAATTCTTGCCATTGTTTGTACTCCTCCTGAATATTTAGAACGCGCATTTCTAGCACACATTGCGCGCGGTTGCAAACCTTTTTATGCGACCCGGACGCGGTGATTATTCCGTCCGGAATTCCTCTTCACTCAACAGTCTGATGTTGTTCTCCTTGAGCAGCGCCGCCGTTACGCCCAGGCCGGAAACGGTTTCGCCGCAACGGTAAACGGCGCCGCAGCCGCAGGAAGGGCTGCGTTGCTTGAGGATCGCCATTTTGCACCGGTTGAGTCGGGCGATCCGCAGGCACATTTCGGCGCCGCGCCGAAATATCGCGCCCATGTCGCGACCGTTTTCATCAATCATTTTTCCCCGTCCGGCAAGGATAGAAACTCCGTCTCCCTGGCTGAACCAGACCTTGGGACGCGGAGTCGGCAGACCGGCCAGCTGTTCGGGGCAGACCGGAATCGCGATCAGCGCCTGTCGTTGCAGATAGGCGAGTACCGCCGCGCTGGCGTTGTCGCTGCCGTCGTAGCGGGTCTGCAGCCCCAGCAGACAGGCGCTGACCAGAACGGTTGCGGGCATCGGTTCCGTCGCCTCAGTCGAGAGGGGGGTTGATGAGCGACTGCGCCGCGGAGATGCCGTCCGCATCGACCAGCACCCTGCGTCCCTCGATCCGCAGCCGGTTCTGTGCGATCAGCTGAACGGCGCGCGGATAGATTTTATGCTCCTGTTCCAGAATGCGCGCCGACAGGCTCTCTTCGGTATCGTCGTCGAGAATCGGCACCACGGCCTGGATGATGATCGGGCCGGTATCGACGCCTGAGTCGACAAAGTGGACGGTGCAACCTGTGAAGCGGGCGCCCTGTTCCAGGGCTTGCTTCTGCACGTGCAGACCGGGAAATGCCGGCAGCAGGGCCGGGTGGATATTGATGATGCGTTGCGGAAAGGCGTCCAGAAACAGCTCGGAAACAATCCGCATGAACCCTGCGAGGGCGACCAGTTCCACCCGCGACTCCTGGAGGGCGGCGACGACGCTCCGGTCGAACAGACGGCGTTCGGAAAACTGCCGATGGTCGATGCAGAGATGCGGGATTCCGGCCTGCTCGGCCCGCGTCAGGGCGCCTGCCCCCGGATTGTTGCTGATGACCAGGACAATTTCCGCGTCGAGGGAGCCGTCCCGGCAGCCATCGATGAGCGATTGCAGGTTGGTGCCTCCACCGGAGGCAAGAATGCCGAGGCGCAGCTTTTTCACGTTGACTCCCGCGGCTCCGTTCAATGCAGTTCGACCTGAGGGTCGCCGGTTTCGCATTGAGCGATTTTGCCGATCAGGAACGCTTTCTCTTCCAGGCCAAAAAGACGCACCATGATATCGTCGGCTTCCGCGGCGGGAACCACGAGGACCATGCCGATGCCGTAGTTGAAGGTCCGGTACATCTCGCTCTCCTCGATCTGTCCGCCTTCGCGCAACAGCTCGAAGATCGCCGGTTTGTCCCAGCTGTCTTTTTCGATCAACGCCTTGCAGTGTTTCGGCAGGGCGCGCGGCAGGTTTTCCAGCAGGCCGCCGCCGGTTATGTGGGCGATGCCCTTGATGGTGAAATCGCGAATCAGATTGAGTATGCTTTTGACGTAGATTCTGGTCGGCGTCATCAGTTCTTCGCCGAGCGAACGTTCGAACCCTTCGGGGGCCTGGTCGAGCGGCAGATCCATGGTTTCGATGAGGATCTTTCGCGCCAGGGAGTAGCCGTTGGAGTGCAGTCCGCTGGAGCCGATGCCGATGACCATGTCGCCCTTGGTGATG
>DASWJX010000081.1:0-8291 GCA_036396915.1 Geopsychrobacteraceae bacterium
GCGCAGGTGGTTGAGTATGTTGCGCTCGGTGCGGCCGGTCAGGACTCCGGCGACGCAGACCGCCGAAGCTCCGGTGCCGCAGGCCAGGGTTTCGCCGGCGCCCCGCTCCCAGGTGCGCTGGATGACTTCCGTGGGCGAGAGCACCTGGACGAATTCCACGTTGATCCGGTTCGGAAACCAGGGATGATGCTCGATCAGCGGACCGTAAAGCTCCAGGGGGAACTCGGCAACCTCGTCGACGAAGATGACACAGTGCGGGTTGCCCATGGAGACGCAGGTCGCATCGAAAACCTTGGCCCCGGCTTCGAGCCGCAGGTTCAGGGCCGCCTCGTCGGCCGGGCCGGTCATGGGGATTTCGCTCCGGGTGAGCGTGGGGATCCCCATGTTGACCCGGACCCGGGCGATCTTGCCGTCAGCGCCCGGAAACAGCTGCAGGGTGTGAATCCCCGCTCCGGTCTCGACGTTGATCTCGCGGCGGTCGACCAGCCCGTGGTCGAAGGCATACTTTGCGACGCAGCGGATGCCGTTGCCGCACATCTCCGCTTCGCTGCCGTCGGCGTTGAACATGCGCATCCGCAAGTCGGCCTGCTCCGACGGAAGGATCAGGATCAGGCCGTCGGAGCCGATACCGAAATGGCGGTCGCTGACTCGGCGCGCCAGTGCGGCAGGGTCGTCGGGCTGTTCCTCAAAGCCGTTGAGGTAGACATAGTCGTTGCCGGCGCCGTGCATTTTGGTGAATTTCATTTTATTCTCCCGCCGCTTGTTGTTTACTTTGCCCGTTTGTTACTATAAACGTACCGTGAAGTTGCTCACAACAAGAGAATTTTTTTTCCGGAGATTGAGATGGCCTACAACCTGAAGACGAAAATCTGGCAGACCGGCGCCCTCGAATGGTGGGGCATGATCGGCAATGAGGATGTGTATCTGGGCAGCCGGGAATTTCCGCTGCCCCCCGATGAAGGGGACGAGTGGCTGGTGCGTAAAACCGGTCAGCGTTTCAAGATTATCGACGCCGAAATTCGTCTGATCGGGCAGGAGGAGGTTCCCGAATGGTAGCGGCCCTGGAGGTTGTCCAGATTCCGGCGGGGCGGATGGACAACTTTTCCTATCTGATCTGCTGTCCGTCCTCCGGGGAGGCGGTCGCCGTTGACCCCTCGCTGGAGCCGGAACGCCTGCTGGACGAGGCGGCGCGGCGGCGGCTGACGTTGGTCGCCCTGCTCAACACGCACGGCCACCAGGATCATACCGCCGGCAACCGCCGGGTGCTGGACGCGGCGGCTGTCCCCCTGGGCGGGCACGCCGCGGATCTGCCCGAGGCCGATATTCTGCTGGAGGAAGGATCCGTGCTCAAGGTCGGTCAGGGGCGTATCGACGTTTTGCACACCCCCGGCCATACCCCCGGTTCGCTGGTCTTTGCGACCGGCGATGCCATCGTCACCGGCGACACCCTGTTCGTCAGCCGCTGCGGGCGCGCCGATCTGGCGGGCAGCGACGTCGAGCAGCTCTACGCCAGTCTGCAGCGGTTGAAGAGACTGCCGCCGGAAACCCGGGTGTTTCCCGGCCATGACTATGGGCCGCAACCGGTTTCCACCATCGCCTGGGAGCTGGAACACAACGATTTTCTGCGCTGCCCCGATCTGGAAAGCTTTATCCGGCTGCGGATGGGGTAGCGCGCCGCGGAAAGAGCGCGTCCTGAAGCTCTCCAGAGGTTTCCGGGAGGAACTCTTGGTTGGTTATTGAATCTTGAAACGTAGAACTACCCCCGATCTCTTGCGGTCGGGGGTCTCTCTTTTACTGGAATGAAGTGGATAACCAGGATAACCAGATTTCTTTTTTCGCGATTTTGTTCTTAGGGGCGCTTGGCTATTGGCGGTTTTTCAGCAGCTCGACGATCCGTTCCGCCACCAGGTTGGAGGAGTTGACGCAATCGTTCAGGCCGACTCCGCCGAAGGCGTTGCCGGTCAGCAACAGGCCGGGATGTCTTTCCATCCGTTGGTCGAGTTCCCGCAGGCGCCGGGCATGCCCCACGACATACTGCGGGATCGCCTTGCGGTGGCGGAAGATCCTGACGAAGTCGGGTTCCGCAGCGATGCCCATGATCTGCTTCAGGTCGTCCATGGTGCGTGCCTTGACTTCGTCTTCGGACAGGTCGATGGCGCCGGGGTTGGTGCCTCCGCCCATCATCGAACGGAGCAGCACGTGCCCTTCCGGAGCGCGATGGGGGAAGATGCTTGAGTCCCAGAGGGTGCCGAGGGTGTTGCAGCCTTCGGACTTGGCATTGAGGTAGCCGAAGCCGTTGAGATCGTGAGTGATCTTGTCGCTCTGGTAGCCGAAGCAGACGACGTTCATGGTGGCGTAGGGGATCTGCCGCAGCAGCTCCGCCGCGCCGCTGTCCAGCCCGTCGAGCATCGCCGCCGCGGCATAGGCCGGAGCGGCGCTGACCACCAGCTCCGCTTCCAGTTGACCGCCGTCTTCGAGCTGCAGCAGATAGCCGTCCGGTTTCTTTTCGATCCTGGTCACGGTCGCTTCGGTGCGCACTCCCCGGGCAAGGGCTCCGGCCGTGCCGTCGCTCAGTTCCTGAATCCCCTCGCTAAAAGAGGTCAGGATGCCGCCGGGACCGGCCGCGCTGGCCACCACCTTGCCCTGTTTGACTTCGGCCCGTTTTTTTCCGGCCAGTTTGATCATCGCCCTGATCAGTCCGCCGTGCTCCTGTTCCAGGCTGTGGATTTTCGGAAAGCAGCTCTTGACGCTCATGGTTTCCGGGTCGCCGGCGAAGATGCCGGAGACCATCGGCGCAATCAGTTTGTCGAGCGCTTCGGCACCGAGCCGCCGCCGGCCGAAATCGGCCAGGGTTTCGTCGACGCCGTCGCTGCGTTTCGGCACCAGGATTTCCCCGGCCAGACGCAATTTCCCCGGCCAGGAGATCAGCGGCGATTTGAGAAAGGAGGGTCCGTTTTCCGGCAACCGGTGCAGGGTTTTTCCGGAATAGATGAACCGCTTGCGGGCGTTGTCGTTGGAGCGCAACAGCTGTCCGTCGATCTGCAGCCGGGCGCACAGTTCCAGGGTCATCGGCTTGTTGTCGAGAAAACCGTTCGGTCCCCATTCGCAGAGATAGCCCTGGTCGCGGATCGAATGAATCTTGCCGCCGGTGCGGTCCAGCTTTTCCACCACCCGGGTTTCGACCTCCAGCCCGGCTTTTCCGGCCAGCAGTTCAATGGCGAAAGCCGTGGAAAGCCCCGAGATGCCTGCCCCGATAACCACTATGCGTGTCATGTGCTCTCCTAAACATATCGGAATCACTATATTTTTAGCCAATTTCCAATACTAGCGGCAATGCCGCCGCCGGTCAAGGCCGCGATGCTCCGGCCGGCAGCGATTTTCAGTCGTCGGCAGGACAACGATTTTTTGTTTGAATCTTATCTGCTCAGGCGCCCCCCGTGCGCAGCAAAAAGCTATATGCTTGTCAAAAAGCGGCCTACCGAAAGATAAAGTGAACTATTGACGGGCGCGGTCACCGTTTCTATAGTGTCGCTTCGACATCAACCAAGGAGCTCTGGAAAGACATGGCGGACGATTATTACGCAACGCTGGGCGTCGACCGCAAGGCGGACGACAAAGCCATGAAAAAAGCCTACCGCAAGCTGGCCCAGCAGTATCATCCGGATCGCAACCCCGGCGACAAGCAGGCCGAGGAGCGTTTCAAGAAGATCGCCGAAGCCTATGCCGTGCTGTCCGATCCGGAAAAACGCAGGCAGTACGACCAGTTCGGCGACAGCGGCTTTCATCAGCGCTTCAGCCAGGAGGATATCTTCCGCAACGCCGATTTCAGCGATCTGTTCGGCAGTTTCGGCGGCGAGGATCTGTTCAGTCAGCTGTTCGGCGGCCGTGTCGGACGCGCCGATTTCGGCCGACAGCGGCCGCTCAAGGGGCAGGATTATTCGATGCAGATCCATATCCCCTTGCGCCTGGCGGTCACCGGTGGTGAACGGCGTATCGAATACCAGCATGAGGGGCGTTCCGAGCAGCTGAAAGTGCGGATCCCCGCCGGCGTCGCCTCCGGCGCCAAACTGAGGGTCGCCGGCAAGGGCGGGCCGGGTCCGGCCGGCGGCAAGCCGGGCGACCTGCTGTTGCAGATCGAAGTCGATGCCGATCCCCTGTTTCGGCGGGAGGGGAACGACCTGCTGGTGCATGTTGCCATCTCCTACAGCGAGATCTGTCTCGGCAGCAGTGTCGAGGTTCCCACCCTCGACCAGCCGAAGCGGGTCAAGGTGCCTGCCGGGATGCAGCCCGGTCAGAAAATCAGACTGCGCGGCTTCGGTGTTCCGGCCTCCGGCAGAAGAGCGGCCGGTGATCTCTACGCGGTGATCGATGTCAAGGTTCCCAGGGTGCTGTCCCCCGCGCAGCAGGAACTGCTGGAGAAGCTGCAGGAGGCCGGCCTCTGAACTGTGCAAAAGAACAATTTGCCTTTGTTTTTTTGCCCCTTTTTCACCCGCCGGAAAAGCATTACTCTTGCAAAAACAGCCCACTCGGGTTAAAGTCCGTTGTTTCCGGCAGTCGAAAACTATCTGGAGTTTCACCGTTTTGTCTGATCGTTCCGCATTAACCAACCTCTGCCTGCTGGCCACCCTGGTTTTTCTGGTTCTCTCCAGCGGGGTCCTGCAGTGTGCGTATAACTGCATGGAAGCGGATGCCTCACGGCGCGCTTTCCTGTCGCACGATCGCCATGCGCCCCGCGTTGCCGACTGCCACCCGACCTTCCCCGAACCGCAACAGGTTGCCAGCTGTCCGAACCGCTCCTGCCACCAGAACCAGGCGGCCGGCCGCTCTCTGGGCGGCCCGGTCCTGAGCGGCGCTTCCAGTACGCTGGGACCGGTGCTGGGCGGTTCCCGTCTGTCAGTGCCGGATCTGCGCAGCGGCTGGCCGCTGCAACAGAAAAAACGGCAGCCGCCGCTGCTGGCCTCCCGGCAACCGCCGACGACAACCTCACAGACCCTCAGGGGGGTCAGAATGACGGTTCTACTGAATTGAGATGCGGCGATCGCGTATTGACCTGAGCCGGGTCGCCGGATATGATCACCGAATCTGTCATCTTTTCACCGGGATGGCAGGCATTTGATTCTGGAGAATTATTTTGACACGCACACAACGAAACCCCATCGACCGGATCTGGGATTTTTTCTGTTCCCTCAAGCTGACAATCATCACCCTGCTGCTGCTGGCGGTCACCTCGATTATCGGGACGGTCCTGCAGCAGAACGCCAAGCCTGAAGAATATATTCGCGAGTACGGACAGTCGAACTACGAACTGTTCACCGCCCTGCAGTTTACCGACATGTATCATTCCGTGTGGTTTGTCGGCATTCTGGGGCTGTTCAGCGTCAACCTGATCTGCTGTTCGATCAAAAATTTCCCCCGCGCCTGGAAATTCATAACCACGCCCGCACTGATTGCCGGTGAGGGCACCCTGAACAATTCAGCCAACCGGGCCGAATTTTCCAGCAAGGAAGGTGTTCAGCAGCTCGGCCAACGGCTTGCCGCGGCCCTGGAGAAAGCGTTCGCCAAGCCGACCCTCAGCGAAGAGAACGGCACGCTCCACCTGTTCGCGCAGAAAGGGATTTACTCCCGTTTCGGCGCCTACATGACCCACCTGTCGATTCTGATCATCATGCTCGGCGCCATCATGGGCACGGTCTGGGGCTATAAAGCCTACGTCAATATCGCTGAAGGGACCAGCACCACCCAGATCTGGCCGAACGGCGCCACCCAGCCGCTGGATCTCGGTTTTGAGGTTCGCTGCGATGATTTCAGGGTGACCTATTATGAAGGGTCCCAGCGACCGAGAGACTACAAGAGCGACCTGGTTGTCATCGACAACGGCCAGGAAGTGATCAGGAAAACCATTGAAGTCAATGACCCTCTGACCTACAAGGGGCTCACCTTCTACCAGTCCAGTTACGGTCCGGCCGGCAATGCCGGGTTCAGGATGCGGGTCACGGTCAGGGAGAGCGGCGAGGTCCTGAACATCAAGGCCACCCAGGGTCAGCATATCCCGCTGCCCGGCGGCTATGCCTTTGCGGTCAGCGACTACGCCCCCAGCTACGATCGCTTCGGCCCGGCGGCCCAGATGCATGTCGATACGCCCGACGGCAAGCATGGTTCGCCGTTCATTGTTCTGCAGCAGTTCCCCCAGTTTGACGAGAAGCGGGAAGGCGCTTTCAGCTTTGCCCTGATGGGTTATGAAGAGCCGGCCATGTACACCGGCCTGTCGGTGGCCAAGGACCCGGGCGTCTGGGTGGTCTGGCTCGGTTGCTTCCTGATGGTTTTCGGTTCCTGCGGCGCGTTTTTCTTCTCGCACCGCCGGGTCTGGATCTGCCTGGATGAAGCAAACGGCAAAACCCGGGTGCGGCTGGCCGCCAGCGCTCACCGCAACCAGCCGGCTTTTGCCACGGCCTTTGACGAAATGAAAAAGACCCTGGCACAAACCATCGAAAACAAATCCTGATCCTGAGGAGGGATTATCATGAATAGCTCTTTATTCTTCAACCTGACGACCTTCGCCTACTTTGCTTCGATGGTCCTCTATATCGCCTATGTCGCCACCCGCAGCAAGCCTGTGGCGCAGATCGCCCGTGTCACGGCGGCAGCCGGCTTTCTGACCAATACCATTGCCATCGGCCTGCGCTGGTACGAGTCCTATCAGCTGCTCGGCGTCGACGGGCGCGCGCCGCTGACCAACCTGTACGAGTCGGTGGTCTTTTTTGCCTGGTCGATCATCCTCATTTACCTGCTGATCGACCTGAAATACAAGCAGCCCTCGGTCGGTGCGTTTGTCGTGCCGTTCGCTTTCGCCGGCATGATCTGGGCCCAGTATTCCCTCAGCGACGCCATCGATCCGCTGGTGCCGGCCCTGCAGAGCAACTGGCTGACCTACCACGTCATCACCTGCTTCCTCGGTTATGCGGCGTTCGCCGTGGCCTGCGGCGTTTCGATCATGTACCTGATCAAGATCGGCAAGGAGGAGAAGCATGCCGACGAGTCGCCGATCGGCGGCATTCTCGGCGTCTTCCCCAGCACCAGGGTCCTCGATGATATCAACTACAAGGCGATCATGATCGGTTTCCCGCTGCTGACCCTCGGCATTGTCACCGGCGCCGCCTGGGCCAACTACGCCTGGGGTACCTACTGGAGCTGGGATCCCAAGGAGACCTGGAGCCTGATCGTCTGGTTCCTCTATGCCGCTTTCCTGCACGCCCGGATTACCCGCGGCTGGGTCGGCCGCCGCGCCGCCTGGCTGTCGATTATCGGTTTTGCCGCAACCATCTTCTGCTACCTGGGTGTCAACCTGGTGCTTTCCGGTCTGCACTCCTACGGCGGCGCCTGATCGGGCAGCGCTGCAGGTTTTCGCAATAACCAAGAGGGCGGCCCGTTCGGGTCGCCCTCTTTCATCTACGAGGTTATCACCCGGACAAAAGTAGATGTCATGCAAGGCCCGCGAGTCCGGAAAGTAAACACTTATGGTTTGCGGCTCAGAAAATTGGCAAAATGATACCTGGCGTAGAGGGGCAGGAGCAAATGCACAGTTATTATAGGGTGAAAAACCTCTCGACCCGGTTTAACATATCCGCTGATACTTCAGCTGCAACTGCCCAGGGATCAGCTTTGAGCGTCCAGGCAGGAGGAATTTGTTTGGAAGTGCAAAGAATACACCCTCTGCACAAATCTTAGGTCCAGATAATGTTGTTACGCTCTCTACATACAAAACGGGCAGCGCGGTTTTTCGTTCTGATCTACCTGTTGCTCATTACTGTTACCGGGAATGCGTTTTTCTGGTGTACGGATGCGGAAAGCTCTCCCCATCTGGAATCCAGTCTAAGCGGCAAGTGCTGGATGCCTTGCACTTCTGAACCAGAAGAACGCCAACGTAACGAACCGACATCCAATCCAGGCGTAGCTTTTTCCTCAGACCTGGGCGACTGCGTTGATTCCCCGGTGTATTCCTCAGTAATCACTCCCTCAAATCAGCATCGTCCGAAAAGCAAAATCACCGAAACCGGCATCAAAACGGCCAATTCATCCTTCCTCTTGGCTAAAAGCTTGGGTGCCGTATGCTTGGGAAACCCATCTCTTGCTCGCCAATTACCTCCGCGACAAGCCCTGACCGTCTTGCGCACAGTTGTGCTGCTGCACTAAATCTCTTCAATAGATTTCCCCCCTGCAGTTAAAACATCGGTAAAAAAATTTCTTAATCAGGTTTATGGTAAAATCCCAGCGGCGCCGTCAGGGTCTATTTT
>DASWJX010000082.1:0-17624 GCA_036396915.1 Geopsychrobacteraceae bacterium
GCGAGAGCAGCGCCGTCACTACCTTGCCCTGTTGGACCGATGTTTCCTTGACTTGGCGGAGAACCCGAATCAAGGCCAGCGGTGTGACGAGGTCCGTACTGGGTACCGCAAATTTCCTTCCGGCCAGCATGTGGTTTTTTACCGCGAGCAGGCTGCCGGTGGCATCAAAATTATCCGCGTCCTGCATGAAAGAATGGATATGGAAACCCATCTTTAATTATTCCGGTATCTGCTTGGATACTTATTCTGATCAAAGATCACCTGGCTCATAATGACAGGGACTTCTTTTTGTCAGCGATGAACGCATCAATGTCCAAACCACTTGAGGGTCCAGAGTTTTCACCTTCGATCAAAGCCTGTCGTAATTGCTCCAGTTTTATGTGATCCTTCCTGATCAGGTCTCGTACATAGTCGGAGAGTGGCGTTATTGGTCGCGCGCATCTCCCAATTGACAGAGGTATCGGCTTAGTTTACACTCTGAAATGTAAACATAACAAGGGAGATGACCATGAACGCGACGGCAAAAGATTTGCGATTCCATTCGAAGGAGCTGCTCGATACCGTCCGCCGTGGGGAAGAGGTCGTGATTACCTACCGCGGCAAGCCATGCGCCAAGCTGGTGCCTTTTTCCGAAGGAGTCAAAGAGGAATCTGCTAAAGAGCTATTCGGTCTCTGGAAGGACCACGAGGAGATGCAGGACGTCGATGCTTACGTGAGGAAGATGCGTAAGAGGAGGTTCTGATGCTGCTCGTCGATACCGATGTGCTGATCTGGTACCTGCGCGGCAAAGAGCGGGCATACGAGGCCATCGAATCGCTGAATGGGTTTTCCATCTCCGTGATCACTTATATGGAGCTGGTTCAGGGGATGAGGAACAAGCAAGAACTGAACAGCCTCAGACAGGCTCTGCGCCGCTGGAACGCCGGGGTGATCTACGTTTCCGAGGAGATTTCGGCCAAGGCGATGTTCTATGTCGAGCAGCATTTTTTGAGTCACTCGCTGGAGCTTGCCGATGCCCTGATAGGTGCTTCGGCCATTTCGCACGGAATTCCTCTTCTGACCGGTAAGGAAAAGCATTACAGGATGTTGAGCGACCTCGAACTGCTCAAGTTTGATCCGGAAGGGTGAAGGTCACATCATGTGCCAGTTGGCTCGGAATGCCTTTTTCTTGGGAAGATGGCATTGCTCTTTTTCGGGGCGGCGCCGTCCGGCAAATCACCTATCCCAAGACACTAAAAAGGCCGGCTCGATGTTTCGAGCCGGCCTTTCCTTGAATCGATTCCGACAAATCGTCCGATATCCATTTTGGGGATTCCCTCGGGATCAATCAGACCCTTGCACCATATCCGGAAGCGTGTGGGATAAGGCCGGCCAATCCATCTACTTCAACAGGTACTTGCCGACCCAGTTCTTGGAAAACTGGTAGGCGGTCCGCCCGCAGCGTTTGGTCTTTTCGTGGGTCCACTTGATCGCCGCCAGCTCCAGCTCCTTGCTCCAGGGGATCTCCTGGCCGAGCTGCTTGCTCCAGCGTTCGAGGCAGAGATTGACCGCTTCGAGATAGCGATCCTGGGAAAAAACGTGAAAGGGGACCCAGAGGCCGAAACGGTCGGAGAGAGAGCTCTTCTCCTCCTGGATTTCGCTCTGCTGCAGTTCGCCCTTGACGTACTTGCCGCCGAGATGGTCACCTTCGTACTCGGGGAGCAGGTAGCGGCGATTGGAGGTGACGTAGATCAGCACGTTCTCCGGCGCCGAGTAGACCGAGCCGTCCAGGGCGCTCTTGAGCATCTTGTAAGAGAGTTCGCCCATTTCAAAGGTCAGGTCGTCGCAGAGCATGATAAAGCGGTAGGGCTGGTCCTCGACGGCGGAAAAGATCTCCGAGATGTAGATCAAATCTTCTTTTTCCACCTGGATGATCCGCAAGCCCTGAGCGCCGTACTCGTTGAGCAGCGCCTTGACGATCGACGACTTGCCGGTGCCGCGCGAGCCCCAGAGCAGGGCATTGTTGGCCGGCAGCCCCTGCAGGAACTGCCTGGTGTTGCTGATCATGGTCTGCTTCTGCTCGTCGACACCGAGCAGTTCATCGAGCCGGGTGGTGTCGGTGACCTTGACCGGTTCCAGATAGCCGGAAAAGGAGTGCCGCCGCCAGTTGGCGGCATGGCAGGTCGACCAGTCGACCGGCTTGACCGCTTTGGGCAGCAGCATTTCGACGGAGCTCAGTACCCGCTCGAGCTGAGCGACAACTTCAGGTTTCAGATTCATCATCAGGAAAACTCTCTTTCTAAAATCTCTGTAAACAAAAAACGCTGCGGTATGACCGGGAGTCGTTGCAGAAGGGGTGTGCTTCATGCGGGGGGCGAAACCGGACCCGGGCCGTCCTGCGCGGGCGACCGGTCGCCCTGTATACGCCAGAACCGCCATTGTTGTCAAATCTTGTCAAAGCGATGTCCGCGGCGGGCCCGGAAGACGGGAGCGGACCCGGTTCAGGGCAGTATCCCCGCCACCGCCTCCAGCAGATCGCGGCAGACGCAGGCCCCCGGCGCGGCGATCTTCCCTTCATCGCCCGGCCGGTATTTTCCGGTGCGGACCAGGGCCGCCTTCAGCCCCGCTTTCAGGGCGCCATTGACATCCGAATAAACATCGTCGCCGACCATCAGGGTCTCCCCCGGCCGGCAGCCAAGCCGGGAGACCGCCGCATGGAAGAAGGCCGGGGACGGCTTGCCGAGCACGACCGCCTCGCAGCCGGCGGCGTACTCCAGGGCACGGACAAACGGGCCGGCGTCCAGGCTCATCCCGGCGGCTTCCCTGAAGTAGCGGTTGTCGCCGACCGCCAGCAGCCGCGCCCCGTCGAGCAGCAGCCGGAACGCCCGGTTGAGGTTGCGGTAGCTGAAGGCTTCGGCGGCGTCGCCGAGCACCACGCAGTTTGGGTGCTGACCGGAAAACTCCTCGAACTCTCCGGCAATGGCCGGGTGAACCAGCAGCCAGGGCGAGAGCCGGTGTTCGCGCAGGTAATCGCGGATCGCCAGGGGGGCGGTAAAGAGATCCTCCGCACGTGCGGCAATGCCCATGTCGTCCAGCTTTTGCAGGATGGCCGCGCGCGGACTGCGCGAGCTGTTGGTAAGATAGCGGATCGGAAATTGCGCCGTCTGCAGCCTGCGTACCGCTTCCGCCGCCCGGGGCAGAAGCTCATTTCCGACATAGATCGTTCCGCTTAAATCGAGCAATACACCTTTGATCATAACCAGACCTCGCTGCCGGAGAGCTTTCCAATGGCTGAAGCGGCGCAAAGTGGCGGACCAGCCATGGACTCCGAGCGCTGCCCCTCTTCAGCCGCCGTTGACACGGGAATGTCAGCTACCAGTATAGCGAAGGACCTGCCTCGGCGGAAACGAGCTGCCGGCGGTTTGGTTCCCCTCCTGCTTTAAACACTTCAATCTGCTATCGTTATGGTAAAAGCTTGCCTGAGCTGCTTGAAGCGGCGGTGACGCGGTTATCCCGTTCAAAGCTTGCGGAGTGACCGGCCCGGAGCTTACACTGCGGACTATCTTGCAGGCCTATTTAGATCTCGGAGGATGGCCGGGTACAATCTTATTTATCTCATGGGGCGAGCATTGATGGTGCGGAGCGATGATGTTCGTTAACACCCGGCGCGGACTGCGTCCAGTGAAAATATATGGATCCGGACCGCGATCCGCAAGGCGAGCCCTTCCCCTGTTGCTGATCGTGCTGATCGTGCTCGGCTGGCCGACAGCGGCACGGGCAGCCAGAATCAGCGTCCAGGGCGTTTCCGGAGAGCTGAAGAAGAACGTCGAGGTGTTCCTGTCCACCCTTGCCGAGCCGCAGGCGGACGATCTTGAGCACTACCGTAAGCTGCTCAAGAAGACCAGCCGGGAGGCTCTTCAGGCGTTCGGTTATTACCGGTCCGAGATCACCGTCAGCATCGACAAGGACCGGAAAGACCATGCGGCAACGATTCGGATTGCTGCCGGCGAGCCGGTCCGGGTGACCGGGCTGGACGTGCAGCTACGGGGGGAAGCGGAGCACGATCCCGAATTTCAGAGAATCATGCGCGAGCAGCCGTTGCGGTTGGGCGACCCCTTTCATCACGGCAAATACACGGAGCTCAAATCCCGCTTCACGGAACTGGCCGGAACAAGAGGTTATTTCGATGCCCTGTGGCTGACGGCCAAAGCTGAAATCCGCCTTAAACAGTCCAGTGCCGATATCACCCTGATCTTCGACTCCAAAGAACGTTATCATTTCGGCGAAACCACAATCTCCGGCGCCCCGAAACTGGAAGAGTGGATCCGGGCGACTCAGCCGTTCAAGTCCGGAGAACCCTACTCGGCACTGCTGATGGCGACCTATAATGCCAACCTGAACGACACGAATTTCTTTCGCAGCGTTTTGGTGCATCCCGATCTGGACAAGCGGGCCGACGGCGTGGTTCCGATCAGGGTTCAGGCAACCCCCTATGCCCGGAATATCGTCAGCGTCGGCGGCGGCGCTTCGACCGATATCGGGCCGCGCGGGAGGTTGAAATGGACGGTGCCGCGACTCAACCGGGCCGGCCATTCGCTGACCAGCGGCCTGGAAATTTCCGAACCGGAGCAGAATATTGTCGTCTCCTACAAAGTTCCGCTTGAAGATGCCCACGAAAACTACGGCCTGCTGCAAACCGGCTATCAGCACCGGATCAATGAAGACACCAATACCAAAAAATATACCCTGCAGGCCAAACGGCTGCGCAAGCTGGGCAGCCTGTGGAATCGCACCTATCAGCTGAGTTATGAACTGGAGGATTTCCGGCAGGGGCAGCAAAGGGATCTTTCCCATCTGATTCTGCCGGGGATCAGCTTTACCAGGGACCGCAGCCGCGGCGGACTGAATGTGAACTGGGGCGACCGGCTCCAGTTTTATCTGGAATTCTCCGATCCGATCTGGAGATCGGACGTCCGCCTGGCCAAGCTTCGCATCCGGACCAAACTGGTCAGAACGATAGGTGACGCAGCGAAACATAAATTCATCGCCCGGACCGATCTGGGCGGCATCTCGGTGAGGTCGATTAGCGATGTCCCTGCCTCCCTGCGCTTTTTTACCGGCGGCGATCAGACCGTCCGCGGCTTCCGCTATGAAAAAATCGCCCCGCGCGACGCGGACGGCCTGCTGCTCGGCGGCAAGTACCTGGCGGTCGGCAGCCTGGAGTACGGCTACCGGCTGCTGGAAAATTGGCGGGTCGCGACTTTTATCGATGTCGGCACCGCAACCAACGATTTCCGCGAGCCGCTCTCGGTCGGCAGCGGGGTCGGCCTGCGCTGGATCACCCCGGTCGGTCCGTTGCGGCTGGACCTGGCCTTTGCGATCTCCGAATCGGATCGGCCCTGGATGATCCACTTTTCCATGGGGCCTGACATATGAGCGCCGCCTCCCGGTCAGCGACATTCAGGCGCCGGGTTTTGCGGCTGTTGGCGGCCGCGGTCATAGCGGCGCTGCTGCTGGTGGCGGCGCTGCTGGCTCTGCTCGGCACCCGGCAGGGCAATATCTGGCTGCTGGCTGCCGCGCAGCGGGCCGAGCCGCGCTTTGCCGTGACCCTGGAGAGCGGGACATTGCTCGGCGAGGCGACCCTGACCGATTTCAGCTGGTCCGGGCCCGGTCTCGATCTCCTGATTCCGCAACTGGAATGGCGCTGGGACTGGCAGTGCCTGAGCAGGAGAACCCTCTGTCTTGATCGGTTGCAGGCCGAGGGGATCAGGGTGACCCTGGCGGCAACCGCCGCGGCCGGAGCGACTGCGGACCGGGATGCGACCGGCGCGCTCAAGCTGCCGTTTGCCGTCGCCATCCGCCACCTGCAGCTGCGGCAGTCGCTGCTCGATCTCTACGGCCACCGGGTGAGCCTGGACGAACTGCAGCTGTCCGCCGAACTCGACCGGGGCGGCCTGCGGATCTCTGCGCCGCGGCTGCGGGAGCTGCAGGTGGACATCGCCCCGCGTTCTCCGGGTTCTCCGGCGGCGGCAGCCGACGTTGTTGCCGCCGGGTCGCTGCTGCTGCCCGAGATCCGCCTGCCGCTGGCCATCCGGCTGGATGACCTGGACCTGCAAACGGCACGCATCCGCCGGGCCGAGGCGGAATACCGGATTGACCGGTTACAGCTTTCGGCCCGCGCGGCCGGGACCCAGATCGAGGTTGCGACCTTGGCGCTGTCCGCTCCGCAAGCCTCGCTGCAGGCTCAGGCGCGGCTCAACCTGAGTGGAGAGTACCCCCTGGCGCTGAACGCCCGGGGCAGACTGCTTGACCTTCCGCCGCTGAGCGGACTTGACGCCCGGCTGACCGCAACCGGCAGCATCGCCGAGCTGGCCGTCGCGCTTGCCACCAGCGGACCGCTCACGGCCCGCTTGACGGCCAAGGCGAAGCCGCTGGATCCGCTGCTGCCGTTTGCCGCCGAACTGACGTGGCAAAACCTCGGCTGGCCCATCGTTCGGCCAACCCTGTTCTCCGAGCAGGGGCAGTTGGAGATCAGCGGTTCGCTGGACGACTACAGCTTTCAGCTGACCGGGGATGCCCGCGGCGAACTGCTTCCCGAGCTGCTGCTGACGGCCGAAGGCCGGGGCGACCGGCAGCAGCTGACGCTCGACCCTTTACACCTGGAGACGCTTGAGGGGCAGGCCGAACTGAGCGGCTCCCTGCGCTGGGGAGAAGAGATTGCCTGGCAGGGGCAGCTGGACCTGCAGCAGATCAATCCGGCCGCGTTGCGCCCCGAGCTGGCCGGTCATGTTTCGGGCCGCCTGGCGAGCGAGTTTTCGTGGCGCGACGGCAGCTGGGAGCTGCGCCTGCCGCAGCTTGAGCTTGACGGAGAACTGGCGGGGCAGCCGCTGCGCCTGCGCGGCGCGGTGCAGGGCAATCAGGCGGGCGACTGGCAGGTTGAGCAACTGCAGCTGCACAGCGGCGCCAACCGGCTGCAGGTCGACGGTCGCATCGGCACGCACAACGATCTGCAGGGGCAGCTTGACATTGCTGATCTGCAGAGCTCGCTGCCCGGCGCAACCGGCAGCGCCCGGGCGGACGTCAAGCTCTCCGGAAAACGGCAGGAGCTGGAGTTGACGTTTTCGCTCGCGGCGGACCTGTTGAGTTACGGCGACTACCGGATCGATGCGCTTGCCGCCGAAGGGCAACTGACGCTTGCGGCCATGCCGCGGGGAGCGCTGCACCTGCGGGGGGCAGGGCTTGCCTATCGAAAGTTCGCTTTTACCGGTCTGGAGGCTGCCTTTCGCGGCGACAGCGACGCCCACACCCTGACGCTGGATCTGGCGGGGGACCGCTATTCCGCACAAAGCAGTTTCGCGGGACGACTGAGCGGGCGGCTCTGGACCGGGCAGCTGCAGCAAAGCCGGCTGGAAACACCGCTCGGCCCCTGGCTGCTGGATGCCCCCCTCGATCTGCGTTACGATCTTGAGCAGCAGCAGGTCGCCGTCGCCGCACACTGCTGGCATTCCGCAAGCGCCGGTCTCTGCCTCGACGAGGACGCCCGGCTCGGCGCCGCCGGACAACTGAGCATCAGCTTGCAAAAGCTGGCCAGTTCGCAAGTGACCGGGCTGCTGCCCGAGGGACTCAGCTGGCAGGGCAGCCTGTCCGGCACCGCTGCGGCAGACTGGGCGCCGGGCCGCAAACCCCGGCTCAAAACCGACCTGACCGCGGGCAGCGGCCATTTTGCCGTCGCGCAGGGCGAACAGCACCTGCAGGCCAACTATCAGCAACTGGAACTGAGCGCAGCGCTCGATGAAACGACGGCCCAGGCCAGCCTGGTACTGCGCTCCGACCTGCTCGGCCGGGGGGATATCAGCCTGCGCCTGGCCCCCTACCGGCAAGGGCAGCCCCTGCAGGGCGAGTTTCACCTGGCCGGGCTGCAGCTGAGCATGCTGCGGCCGCTGCTCGCACCGCTGGAAGAAATCTCCGGAACCGTCAGCGCCGACGGCACGGTTTCCGGCCCCCTCAAACGCCCTCAGGTGAGCGCCATCGTCACCCTGGAGGAGGGCCGCCTGGCCGGCGCCAACCTGCCCGCCCCGCTCGAACACATCAACCTGCAGGTCAATCTGGACGGCGACCGGGCTCGCCTGGACGGCACCCTGATGCTCGGCGAGGGGCGTGCCGAACTGGCCGGCGCCGCCAACTGGCGGCAGACGCCGGTCACCGGCTGGCTGACCCTGAAAGGAAATCGTCACCAATTCCGCCGTGCGCCGGAACTGAACCTGCTGATCAGTCCCGACCTGCGGCTTGAACTGCAGCCGGAGCAGCTGGCGCTGAGCGGAAAAGTCCTCATCCCCTACGGCCGCATCAGGATCAAAACCCTGCCCCGCGAGGCGGTACGCCTTTCGGAGGATGTGGTGATTCTCGATGCCCCGACCGCCGCCGAGGCCAGACGGGGCATGCCCTTTTCACTGGCGCTGGAGGTGATCCTGCATGACGATGTCGAAATCGATGCCTTCGGCCTGAAAGCCCGCCTGGAAGGGAACCTGGCGCTCAAACAGAGCGACGACCGGCCACTGACCGGCAATGGCAATATCGAACTGCGCCAGGGAACCTACCGGGCCTTCGGCCAGAATCTGTTGATCAAGAGGGGCATGCTGCTCTTCTCGGGACCGCTGTCAAAGCCGTTTCTCGATGTCGATGCGATCCGCAACCCGGAATACACCAGCGACAACGTAACCGCCGGCATCCGGCTGCGGGGGAAAGCCCAGAACCCGCAGGTCACCATCTACTCGGAACCGGCCATGCCGCAGCAGGAAGCCATCTCCTACCTGCTGCGCGGCCGCTCGCTCGGAACAAGCTCCGGCACGTCGCAGGACAGCATGGTGGCGGCCATGCTGATCGGCGCCGGAATCGGCCGCGGCGAAGGGACCATCACCGAGATCGGTGAAACGTTCGGCGTGAAGGATCTGGCCGTCGACACCCGCGGCGAAGGGGAGGAAAGCCAGGTCCAGATCAGCGGCTACCTGCTGCCGGGGGTTCAGGTCGGCTACGGAGTCGGCCTCTTTTCGCCGATTACCGAAATCACCCTGCGCTATGAAGTCCTGCCGAAACTGGTGCTCGAAGCGGTCAGCGGACTGCAATCGGCGCTCGATCTCCTTTACGAGTTCGAATTCTGAGCCGAGCCGAAGCGGCGCCGACTTCCTGACGGGGCGGTCCGTTACGTCACCGGCAGCAGGTTGTAGTTGCCGACGGCGACGCTATACTGAAGGATAATTCTGCCGATACAACCCTTCCGTGCCTGTCGGAGGACCGATGAGAACAGTGCTGCTGACGATGCTGTTTTTGTGTCTGGCTGGCAACCTGCCGGCCCAGAGCATTGATGATCTGGTCATCGTCACCGAAGAATATCCGCCGTTCAATTTCACGGAAAACGACCGTCGTCAGGGCATTTCCACCGACGTCCTCATCGAGATGCTCAAGCTGTCGGGCGCGCATCAAGGCCGCGACGATATCGGCTTTCTACCCTGGGCCAGTGCCTACAATCTGGCGCTTAACCGGAAGAATGTCCTGCTCTATTCGACCACGTACACCGAGACCCGGGCGCCGCTGTTCAAATGGGTGGGGCCGATCCTGAAATCCAGGTTCGTGCTCTTTGCCAGAAAGGATGCCAAGCTGAAGATCGCCTCGCTCAATGAGATCAATGAACGAAAACTTCGCGTCGGAGTGGTGTTGAACGATGTGGGCGAGCAGATGCTTCTGGAACAGGGGCTGAACAGGTCGCGCCTGTACCGTTACAACCACGGCGCCCACATGGTGACGATGCTGCACAACCGGCGGATCGACCTGCTGGCCTACGGGCAGATCGCGACCCGCTGGTTTTTCAAGGACCGGGGCTACAGTCCGGACGATTTTGAAGAGGTTTTTTTCCTGCAGGAGTCCGACTACTATTATGCCCTGAACAGGAAGACCGACGACAAGATCGTCAGTCAGCTGCAGGCGGCGTTCGATCAGGTCAAAGAGAGCGGCACACTGGCAGAGATTGTTCAGAACTATCTGCAGTGACCGTCAACAGCAAGCGAAGCGGGGTAGAAACGACCCCCCTTTCCGCTACGCTCCCTTCCCCCCTATTTTATAGGGGGGATTGAGGGGGGTTGCTTGACCTAAATGGTGCATCGATGTCGGGGCGCCGAACAGTGTCGTTTTTTTACCTGAAGCAAAAGGAGTCACCGGTCATGTCCGAACCGAACGCCCCCGACCGCAAGCGGCTGCGCGAGATCGAAAACCGCGAGTGGCGCGAATCGCTCGATTACGTGCTGCAGACGGCGGGCCCCGAGCGGGTTCGACAGCTGTTGCGCCTGCTGCAGGTGCGCGCCCAGGAACAGGGGGTGAGTATCCCGTTCACCGCCAATACCCCCTATATCAACAGCATTCCGCGCAACCGGCAACCGGTCTACCCCGGCGACCGCGACATCGAGCGGCGGATCAAGTCGATCATCCGCTGGAACGCCATGGCCATGGTGGTGCGCGCCAATCAGGAATCGCCCGGCATCGGCGGACATATCTCGACCTTCGCATCGGCGGCCACCCTCTGGGAGATCGGCTTCAACCATTTCTGGCGCGGCCGCGGCGAGGATTTTATCGGCGACATGGTCTATTTCCAGGGGCATGCGTCGCCGGGCGTCTACGCGCGGGCTTTTCTTGAGGGACGTCTGAGCGAAGACGACCTGAACGGCTTCCGCCGCGAGCTGCGGCCCGGCAAGGGCGGGCTTTCCTCCTACCCGCACCCGTTTCTGATGAAGGATTTCTGGGAGTTTCCCACCGTCTCCATGGGCCTGACGGCCTTAAGCGCCATCTACCAGGCGCGCTTCAACCATTATCTGGTCGACCGCAAGCTGCGCAAAAGCAGCGGAAGAAAAGTCTGGGCGATGCTCGGCGACGGCGAAATGGATGAGCCGGAATCGCTCGGCGCGATCACGCTGGCCGCCCGCGAAAAACTGGATAATCTGATCTTCGTCGTCAACTGCAACCTGCAACGGCTCGACGGGCCGGTGCGCGGCAACGGCAAGATCATCCAGGAACTGGAAGCGGCCTTTCGCGGCGCCGGCTGGAACGTCATCAAAGTGATCTGGGGGGACGACTGGGACCGGCTGCTCGAAGCCGACCGTTCGGGAAAACTGGTGCAGCGCATGGATGAAGTGCTCGACGGCGAAATGCAGCGCTTCACCCTGGCCGAAGGCGCTTATGTGCGCGAACACTTTTTCGGCGCCTACCCGGAATTGACCGAGCTGGTCAAAGAGTACAGCGACGAGCAGCTCGGCCGCCTGAGCCGCGGCGGGCACAATCCGGACAAGGTTTTCGCCGCCTACAAAGCGGCCGTCGAGCACAAGGGGGCGCCGACCGTCATCCTCGCCCAGACCGTCAAGGGCTACGGTCTGGGCGAAGCGGGCGAAGGCAAAAACATCACCCATGCGCAGAAAAAACTCAACGAAGCGGAGCTTAAGGCATTTCGCACCCGCTTCAATATCCCGATCGGCGACAAGGAGATCGCCGAAACTCCCTTCTACAAGCCGGCCGAAGACAGCCCGGAGATGATCTATCTGCAAGAGCGGCGCGCCGCGCTGGGCGGCGCCCTGCCGCGACGGCACGACGCCGGCTACCCGATGGCCTGCCAGACCGAAGAGATCATCCGGGAATACTTCGAAGGTTCCGGTGAGCGCCCGCTGGCCACTACCATGGCCTTCGTGCACCTGCTCGCCAAACTGCTGCGCGATGCCGAGTTCGGTAAGCTGATCGTGCCGATCATTCCCGACGAGGCGCGTACCTTCGGCATGGAAGCACTGTTCCGCCAGGCCGGTATCTACAGCCACACCGGCCAGCTGTACGAGCCGGTCGACAAGAGCAGCCTGCTCTTCTACAACGAGCGCAAGGACGGCGCGATCCTCGAGGAAGGCCTCAGCGAAGCCGGCTCGATGGCCAGCTTCATCGCCGCCGGCACCGCCCACTCGAACAACGGCGTACAGACCGTCCCCTTCTACACCTTCTACTCGATGTTCGGCTTCCAGCGGGTCGGCGACCTGATCTGGCAGGCCTGCGACAGCCGCGCCCGCGGGTTCCTGATCGGCGCCACCGCCGGGCGCACCACCCTGGCCGGCGAGGGCCTGCAGCACCAGGACGGCCACAGCCATGTGCTGGCGCTGACCCCGACCAAGGTCAAGGCCTACGATCCGGCCTTCGCCTATGAGCTGGCGATCATCATCCACGACGGGCTGACGCGGATGTACTGTCAGCAGGAAGACCTGATCTACTATCTGACGGTGATGAACGAAACCTATCCGATGCCGCCGATGCCCAAGGGGGCGAAGATCCGCGAGGGGATTCTCAAGGGGATGTACCGCTACCGCAAATCGGCCCTCAAGAAAGGTAAAGGCAAGGCCCATCTGCTCGGCAGCGGCGCCATCCTCAACGAGGCGCTCAAGGCGCAGCAGCTGCTTGAGGAGAACTACGGAGTGGCCGCCGATGTCTGGAGCGTCACCAGCTACAAGGAACTTTACAGCGATGCTATCGATTGCGAGCGCTGGAATCTGCTGCACCCCGACCAGAAGGCCAGGATCCCCTATCTGCGCAGTTTGCTGGAAAAGGAACAGGGCGGTTTCGTCGCCGCCAGCGATTACATGAAGGTGCTGCCGGCCGCCGTGGCCCAGTGGTTTCCGGGGCCGCTGCACTGCCTCGGCACCGACGGCTTCGGCCGCAGCGACGACCGCGCCCGGCTGCGCGATTTTTTCGAGGTCGACGCCCGCTACATCGTGCTGGCTGCCCTGCGGCAACAGGTCGCGGCGGGGCACCTGCCGAAGAACACCCTGCCCAGGGCGGTGCAGGATTTACAGATCGACGCGGAAAAGCTGAACCCGCATCATGACTGATGCCCTCCCGCAGGGTGTTGCTTCCGAACCACAGACCACAAGGACGGATATGAAACAGGAGATCAGGGTCCCCGAGATAGCCGAAGGGGTGACGGCGGGAACGGTGGTGTCGATTGCCGTTGCCGTAGGCGATGAGGTCGAAGCCGAGCAGACACTGCTGGAACTGGAAACCGACAAGGCGGTGGTGGAGATTCCCAGCCCGGCCGGTGGACGGGTCAGCGCTATCCGCGCCGAAGAGGGGCACGAGGTCGAGGTCGGAGCGGTGATCATGGTGCTTGAGACCGCGGACGAGAAGCAGGCGAAGGACAAGCCGGAAGCCGAAGAGCCGGAAGCCGAAGAGCCGGAAGCCGAAGAGCCGGAAGCCGAAGAGCCGGAAGCTGAAGAGCCGGAAGCTGAAGAGCCGGAAGCTGAAGAAGCGGAAGCTGAAGAAGCGGAAGCTGAAGAGCCGGAAGCCGGAGCAGCGGAAGCCGGGGCAGCGGAGATCGACCTGACCGGCGTGCGCCGCGACAACCGGGTCGCTCCGGCGGCGCCGTCGGTGCGACGCCTGGCCCGCGAACTCGGTGTCGATATCTACCAGGTCCAGGGCAGCGGAGCGGGCGGACGGATCAGTGCCGACGATATCCGCGGCTACGTGCGCGACACCATGCAGCGGGTCACCGGCGGCGGCCTGCCGGTTTCGGAATTCCCCGGCTTGCACGCCCAGCGGCCGCTGCCCGACTTCAGCCGTTTCGGCGAAACCAGCCGCGAGCCGCTGTCAAGGGTCCGTGAACTGACCGCCGACGCCATGAGCTATGCCTGGTCGACCATTCCGCTGGTCACCCAGTACGACAAGGCCGACATCGGCAAGCTCGAAGCGTTCCGCAGGGCGTTCAATGACGACGCGGAGCCGGAAGCCAGGCTGACCGTCACCGCGTTGCTGGTCAAGGTCTGCGCCGCGGCCCTGCGCGCCTTTCCGCACTTCAACAGCGCCCTCGACCTGGCCCGCCGGGAACTGGTGCTCCACCAGTTCATCAATATCGGGGTGGCCGTCGACACCCCCGCCGGACTGCTGGTGCCGGTGCTGCGCGAGGCCGACCACAAGGGGATCGAGAGGATCGCCGTCGAACTGAACGAACTGGCGACGCGCAGCCGCGAGAGACGCATCAAACCCGCCGAACTGGAAGGGGGGACCTTCACCATCAGCAATCTCGGCGGCATCGGCGGCAGCGCCTTCACCCCGATCGTCTACGCCCCGCAGGTGGCGATCCTCGGCGTCTCCGGGTCCGAACAACAGCCGCTGTGGAACGGCAGCGCATTCGAAGCCAGGCTGATGCTGCCGCTCTGCCTGAGCTACGATCACCGGGCCATCGACGGCGCCGCCGGCGCCCGTTTTCTGCGCTGGATCTGCCAGGCGCTGGAGAATCCGCTGCAGCTGGTGATGAAGGGGTGAAGACGGTAGGTGCGGAGTTCGATGTTCGATGTTCGAGGTTCGATGTTCGATGTTCGATGTTCGATGTTCGATGTTCGATGTTCGATGTTCGAGGTTCGAGCTTCGGAGTTCGATGTGCGGAGTTCGCAAGCGAAGGTTTGAGCCTCGCAGGATGTGGTGAGGAACGAACCGCATTCTGCATCTCTAAAGCCGCTCCTGCAGAAAAAACGAACTCCTGGCTGAATAGTTACGACGTTTTTTCATAGGAAACGCAGCATAAAGCATGAACCGGGGTGATTTTACACTGTTTGATCCGTGCGATGTAGTTCCATTGCTCCCACGGAAGAAGCGTTTATCCCATTCGAGAAACTTTGTTGCTCGTTGGGGCAGTTCGTTTTCTTTTCCATCACCGGGAAACAGGTCATTGTGTCTATCAGACCGCTATGGGTTCTGACGGAGCTGTGAAATCTGGCGACAGAAATAAAAAAGCGGGCTCTGCTTACTCTTTTGTCGCTTCACAAAAGAGTAAGACGGCGTGCGGGGCCGCGCCCCCGCGACCTTGAACTTGAATATTTACAAGAGGATTTTCATGAACCAAATCCCCGAAAAAGCCCAACTCGTCATCATCGGCGCCGGACCCGGCGGCTACAGCGCCGCCTTTCGCGCCGCCGAACTCGGCCTGGCGGTGACCCTGATCGATCCCGAGGCAAAGCCCGGCGGGGTCTGCCTCTACCGCGGCTGCATCCCCTCCAAGGCGCTGCTGCACGTGGCCAAGCTAGTCAACGAGAGCGAGGAGGCGAAAGCGATCGGCATCGACTTCGGCAAGCCGAAGCTCGATATCGACATGATTCGCGACTGGAAAAACGGGGTCATCGACACCCTGACCAACGGGCTTTCCGGTAAGACCGACAAACTGAAGATCACCCTGCTGCGCGGGGCCGCGCAATTCAAAGATGCACACACTCTCGAGGTGAGCCTTGACGAAGGCAGCAGCGGGGAGCTGTCATTCGAGCAGGCGATTCTCGCCACCGGCTCGCGACCGCTGCTGCTGCCGGGGGGTGAAACAAGCGAACGCATCATCGATTCGAGCGGGGCTCTGGAGCTGGCCGGAATCCCCAAGTCCCTGCTGGTGGTCGGCGGCGGCTATATCGGCTTGGAACTGGGATCCGCCTATGCCGCCATGGGCAGCAAGGTTTCGCTGGTCGAAATGACTTCAGGGCTGCTTCCGGGCTGCGATCGCGACCTGGTTTCGGTCCTCAAGCGCCGACTCGACAAGACATTCAGCGAGATCCTGCTCAACACCAAAGTCGCCGAACTCAAGGAACAGAAGAACGGGGTGGCGGTCATTTTCGAGGACAGCAAGGGACAGACCGAAAAGAGGCGCTTTGAAAAGGTGCTGATCGCCGTCGGTCGCCGACCCAACAGTGAAAACCTCGGCCTGGACAAGACCGCCATCAAAGTCGATGAGCTCGGCTTTGTCCCGGTGGACGGGCAGCAGCGCAGCGCCGAACCGCATATCTTCGCCATCGGCGATCTGGCCGGGGAACCGATGCTCGCCCACAAGGCCTACGCCGAGGCGCAGGTCGCCGCCGCCGTCGCCGCCGGCCGGAAGGCGCTCTTCGAGCCGCGCGCGATTCCGGCCGTGGTCTTCACCGATCCCGAGATCGCCTGGTGCGGACTGACCGAAACCGCGGCGCGTGAACAGAAGCTCAAGGTCCGGACCGCAAAACTGCCCTGGCGCAGCAACGGTCGCACCCTGACCCTCGGGCGCGACGACGGCATCACCAAAATCGTCGTCGATCCGGAAAACGACCGGCTGCTCGGGGTCGGCATGGTCGGCCCCGGCGCCGGTGAACTGATCGCCGAAGCGGTTCTGGCGCTGGAGATGGCGGCGACCAGCGAGGACCTGCGCGGCACCATTCATCCCCACCCGACCCTTTCCGAAACGATTTTCGAGGCGGCCCAGATGCTGTTCGACAGGTCGGCCGGCTGAGTACTGAAGCGGCCGCCACGACCTTTGTTGCAACCGGTGCCGGCCGCTGCGCCCGCACCGCAAGAGAGCAGTCGGCCGGCGGCTGTGCTAAACTTTCAGCAAGAAAACTGTCTTTATGTGCTGCCTGTCACGCAAGGAGCCCGCCGATGATCGATCTCACCACCAGTTACATGGGTCTGAAACTGAAAAACCCGCTTGTCGTTTCGAGCTGCGGGCTGACCAAAACCGTGCGCGGGGTACAGAAATGCGCCGAGGCCGGAGCCGGCGCGATCGTGCTGAAATCGTTGTTTGAAGAACAGATCACTGCCGAGCTGCAGGAATTGACCCGCCATGTCGACAGCGTCGGCCACACCGAAGCGCTGGAATACCTGCACGGCTACGGCGAGGCTCTCGGACCGCGCGAATATCTCCAGCTGGTCCATGACGCCAGGCAGGCGGTGGCCGTTCCGATCATCGCCAGTATCAACTGTGTCAGCGACGCACGCTGGGCCGACTACGCCAGGCAACTGGCCGCCGCCGGCGCCGACGCCCTGGAGGTCAATATCGGCTTTTTGCCGAACAGCGCAGGTCAAACCGGCGCGGCCGTTGAAGATCGCTATGCGCGCATCCTGCATGCGGTGCGGACTCAGGTCGATCTGCCGGTGGCCCTGAAGGTCGGGCCCTATATTTCGTCCTTTGCCAACCTGGCCGCCCGGCTCGGCAACGACCGCATGGCGGGAACGCCGTTTACCGTGGGCTGGTGCGGCCCGGGGGAGAACGACCGGGAGATTACCTGGCGGGGCGCCGATGCGCTGGTGCTGTTCAATCGCTTCTACAGTTTCGATATCGATGTCGATACCCTGCAACTGGCCGCCGGCAACCCGTACAGCAGCTCCGAAGAGATTCATCTTCCGTTACGCTGGATCTCGCTGCTGGCGGGGCGGGTGAGCTGTGACCTGGCGGCCGCCACCGGCATTCACAACGGCCGGGATGTGGTCAAACAACTGCTGGCCGGAGCCACGGTGACCCAGCTCTGCTCCACCCTCTACCGCAACGGCCTCGGCCGGATCGAGACGATCCTCGATCAGCTGCAGCAGTGGATGCGGGCCCATGACTTTGAACGGCCGGATGATTTTCGCGGGCGTTTGAGTCAGGCCCGCAGTGAGCATCCCGACGACTACGAAAGGCTGCAGTACATCAAGGCATTGGTAGGCAGGGAATAGTCGGGACCGCCAGGGCTGGGCAACCATAATACCGGACAGACAAACAGCGCTCGCGGCGATAAGCCGCGAGCGCTGTTGGTCTGCCCAAAAGCAGGTCGATGACCGGCTCAGAAGGTTTCGAAGCGGTCGTCCTCGTGCTG
>DASWJX010000083.1:0-12036 GCA_036396915.1 Geopsychrobacteraceae bacterium
GGCGCTGACGGCGGCGGCGCCGGTATCGGCCGATATCGGCGCCGCCGCTGGAAGGGCTAGAACTTCAGGTTCATCGACAGGTAGGCGAAATCGGCGTCTTCGTCTTCGGCTTTTGCCTGTTCCACCGCATCAGCGATGAAGAAGTGGGCATATCCGGCCTGGAAGGTCACGAAGGGATTGTACTTCCAGGTCGTGATCAGGTCGATCTCCTGGCCGACATCGCTCTGTCCGCCGGCGGCTCCCGGTCCGAAGATGGTGGCGCCGCCGGCGTGAAAGAGGGCATCCTCCTCTTCGGCCAGTTCGAAATGCCAGAAGTGCAGTTTTGCACTCAGCCGGTCGTTGATGACACTGTCGAGCTTGATGCCGTAATTGGCCGTGTTGCTCCAGGAGACGCGGTCCATGTAGCCGTAATGCAGATGATTGGTGGGAAAGAGATTGCTGAAGGTTTCGAAATCCCCGTCATTCGGATTGTCGTCGCCGCTGGCGTAGTTCGCCTCGACGCTCAGACGCGACCGCTTGAAGAGGGAGAACGTATAGCCGAGCTCGCCGTGCAGGGCATAGGCGCGGATATCCAGATCGGCCCCTTCCCCGAACTGGTAGGCCCCCTCGAACCCGTAATCGACGCTCTCGGCGAAAGCGAGCGGCCCCTTCAGACGGACGCCGGCGGTCCACAGCTCGAGGTCGTCGCCAGTGGTGTTCTGCGCTATGGGTGTGCCGTCGCCGACGCCGCGGGCGGGGACCAGTTCGGGAGAATTGTCCTCCAGGTAGAGCAGGTAGAAATCGACGTTCTGCCGTCCCGGCTTCCACATGCCGTAGGCGCCGTAGAAGTTCTGGTCCTCGTTGGCGCCGGCGGTGACGTTGCCGGTGATCAGGGTGGGAGCGAAAGGCGTGATCGATTCCCCCTCGGCCACCGGATGGTCCAGTTCGGCGATTTTGGCGGCGAACAGGTCGAGCTGCAGGTTGTCGGCCGGGTGAAAGGTGGCCTTGACGCTGTCGAAGGCGCGGCCGACGTTGTTCCAGTCGAAGGCGCCGATCAGGCGCTGATCGCCGTAGACCAGGGTCTGCCGGCCGATGCGCAGGTCGACGGGAAGACCGGAGAACTGCAGCAGGTCGACATACCCCTGGCGCAGGTCGACGTTCCCGGAGTTTTTCGCCTCGCTCTGCGCGGCCCCGAAGATGCGCGAGTCCTGGATCTGGATGAACGCCCGAACCCCATCGGTGACATCCATGCCGATGTTCAGCCGGCTGCGCAGCAGAGTGAAGTCGGAACTGTTCGGCGTGGCGTCGTCGAAGTCGTGATTGTAGCGGCTTTCATAGCGGGACCGGATCTCCGCCCCGAGGGTGATTTTTTGCGCCTTGGTGATGAAGGTTCCGGTTTCGACCGCCGCTTCGGCCCGCGGGACCAGAAGCAGTAACGGCATGATCCATAGAAGAACTCTTTTCTTCATTCTGTTTTTCCTCCTTGAGTGAATACCCGCCCGGTTCATCCGGGCGGAGAAATGAAAACGGTGTGCGTCGGCCGGGCGTCTTCCAGGAGAAACGCAGGGCCTTTGTGCCGCAGGCGTCGACACAATCGCCGCAGTTCCAGCAGTAGGGGGAGAGCCCCTCACCCCCGCTGGCGGTCAGGGCGAGGGGGCAGGCCCTGTCGCAGCGACCGCAAGCGGAGCAGGTGGCCGCTTCCCGCTCGACCCGCAGGGAACGCCGGCCGCCGAGCAGGGCAAGCAGCCCCCCCAGAGGGCAGAGATAGCGGCAGAAGAAGTGGCGCGAAAAGAGATTGAGAGTTACCACGCCCAGGACAAGCACCCCTTCCAGCGCCAAAGTACCGAAGAAGACGGCCATCATCAGTTCGCGCCCGACCAGTCCCGGCGGGGAGAGGAAGACGAACAGGGGGCTGCCGAGCACCAGGGCGAGGATCACTTCGGCGGCCAGCGCGAACCACAGGATCCGGCGCGGCAGCCGCAGCCGTTCCGGCAGCCCCGCCCCGCGCCTCAAGGGCGCCGTCAGACGCTTGCCGACTTCGGTGAAGAGCTGAATGGGACAGAGCCAGCTGCAGAAGACCCGGCCCAGCAGCAGCGCCACCACGACCGGCGTCAGCATGCCGACGACCAGCGGGGCATGGAGACGACGGGATACCAGGATGCTTTCCAGCCCCTCCAGGGGGGAGACGATCCACCAGCCGCCGATACTCAGCGATTGATACCAGCCTTGCAGAAAGGTCGTCCGCAGGTGGAAAGCCAGCAGGGGGATCGCCAGCAGCAGCCCGAAAGCGCCTGCAAGAACCGCCAGGCGAAGGTGGATCATCTTCATCGCGGATCACCGGCCGGAGGGGGGAGGGCGTAGGCGCGCGCATGCACCGGCTCGATGTTGATCGCCCGCCGCCCCCGGCCGCCGGCGACCGGGCAGCCGTGCACGCAGATGCCGCAGCCCGTGCAGTGCTGCTCGTCCACCACCGGCCGGTAGTCTTCCAGGCGGATCGCCCGGTCGGCGAAGGGGCAGATGTTGTAGCAGGTGCGGCAGAGGATCGCGCCCGTCCAGGAGACGCAGACGTGCCTGTCGACTGTCGCCAGACCCATGCGAGTTCCGGCCTGCGGGACCTTCCCCAGGGCGCCGCTGGGGCAGACGACGACGCACTTCATGCACAGGTAGCAAGGGATCTCCTCAGCCCGGATCAAGGGGGTTCCGGCCTGCAGGCCGGCGCGGACATCGAGGGGGGTCACGGCACGGTAGGGGCAGACCTCCGCGCATCGGCCGCAGCGGATGCAGCGGCCGGCGAATTCCTCTTCGGGGGCGGCTCCGGGCGGACGCAGACGGTTGGTCGCCACGGGGGAAGCCTTCCCGGCCCCCCCGGCGCAGCCGGCAGTGGCCGCGCCGAGCAGGGCGGCGAGCCGCCGCAGAAAGCGCCGCCGCCCGCCCGGCCCCCCTTCTCCGGGGATCTTACTGCTCCCGTCGCGGATGCGTTCGGCGACTGGGGACGTAGTCCCCGGCGGCGATGCTTGCGACTTCATCTTCTGCATGGATGTAAACGAGCCCCACATTGAAAACGCCGCCCACGGCCGCGATCTCCTCCACCACCTTTTCCATCCGCTGGCTCGTGTCGCAATCGAGAACGGCGACCAGATTCCCTTTCCCGTCGTCCCCGTACACTTCCACTTCCGGCATTTTGCCCAGGGGCGCGAGAACCTCCGGTCGTGCCGCGGCATCGATCTGTATGACGAAACCACCGATAGGCATGTTTATCCTCTTTCAGCCCCTGCGGGCGCTTGAAGGGTTTGTGAATTTTTCTTCCCCTCTCCCCGAGGGAGAGGGGATTGGTTCCGCCTACAGCTTGACGATGAACGGCTTGAGCGCCTTCGGCCCGGAGACGCGCCGGATGCGGCAGGCGCTGATCTTGAATTCCGGCTCCTTCGAGCCCGGATCGTAGGCGTCCATCGTCACCTTGTTGATCATGCGCTCCTCGTCCATGTCGTGCCAGTAGACGAAGACCATCCCCTCCATCGGCCCCTCGATCACTTTCGCCGGGAAGGTCGTCTTGCCGCGCCGCGACTCCACTTCCACCATGTCGTTGGGCGCGATTCCCAGGCGGGCGGCGTCCTTCGGATTGATTTCGATGTAGGCGTACGGGTTGGCCCGCATCAGGGCCGGGATGCGCCCGGTCATGCTGGAGGTGTGCCAGTGGTCGACGATGCGCCCGTTGGACAGGTAGACCGGGTAGTCCTGGTCCGGTTCCTCCGCCGCGCCGACGTACTTGCGCTGCCAGATGTAGAGCTTGCGGTCGGCGTGCGCCGGACCGTAGAAGATGAAGGGCTTGTCGCTCCCCTTCGCCTCTTCGTCGGCTATCGGGTCGAGGCCGCGGACGAACTTGCGGACCGTGCCGCCGGTGAGAGCGTAGGCCTCCGTCGGCGCCGGCCACTGCACGCCGTCGGGCATCTGCCGCAGCACCTTGTAGGTGGCGCCGCGCAGGTCGTTGTCCCGCCCCCCGGTCAGCTTCTGCGTGTACTCGTTCCAGATCGCCTCGGGCAGGGCGGCGTCCGGCTCCAGGCCGGCGAAGGGTTCGACCGTCCGGGCGATCACCGGGTCGCCAAGTTCCTTGGCCAGACGCTGTGCCCACTCGCGCACGATCCAGACTTCCGGTTTCGCCTGGCCGGGGGCGTCCACCGCCTTCGGGGTGAGCTGGGAGCGGCGCTCGGTGCAGCCGTACACCCCCGTCTTCTCGAAATGGAAGGCGGTCGGCAGGATCAGGTTGGCCAGTTCGGTGGTGCGGGTGGGGAAGATGTCGGTGCAGAGCACGAAAACATCGTCGCGCCGCAGTCCCTTCCGGTAGAGGTCGGCATTCGGCAGACTCTGCGCCGGGCTGGTGCAGTTGATCCAGATCGCCTTGACCTTCCCCTCGTTGACCCCCTGGAACATGGCCATGGTGTGGAGACCCGGCTTTGCCGGGATGCGGCCTCGGGGAATACCCCAGGCATCCTCCACCTGATGACGCAGGGCGTCCTTTACTACCGGTCGATGGCCCGGCAGGATATGGCAGAGACCGCCTCCTTCGCGCACGCCGCCGCAGGCGTTGGGCTGCCCGGTGAGGGAGAAGCTGTCCGCCCCCGGCTTGCAGAGCTGGCCGGTGAGCAGATGCAGGTTATGGATCAGGTTGTTGGCCCAGACCCCCTGCCGGCGCTGGTTGATCCCCATGCACCACAAGCTCATCGTCCCCGCCGACCTGGCGAACCAGCGGGCGGCGGTGCGGATCACCCCGGGGGTGATGTTGCCGCCGCAGATCGCCGCCGTTTTTTCCGGCGTGTA
Organism: Geopsychrobacteraceae bacterium; assembly: GCA_036396915.1. Taxonomy (GTDB): domain Bacteria; phylum Desulfobacterota; class Desulfuromonadia; order Desulfuromonadales; family Geopsychrobacteraceae; genus BM509. Next base: position 4,795 of record DASWJX010000083.1, read on the forward strand.
GGCGTCGAGAGAGGCGCGGAAGGCGGCGAGATCGATCGTGTCCCCCTTGCCCGCCTTGAAGACGCAGTAGTCGTCGATGAATGCCGGGTCATGCAGCTTTTCCTCGAGGATCACCCAGGCCATGGCGTTGAGCAGGGCGAGGTCGGTGCCGGGACGGAACTGCAGGTGCAGGTCGGCCAGGCGCGAGGTGGGGGAGATACGCGGGTCGGCATTGATCACCTTGACCGCCGGGTTCTCCCGCTTGCGCTTGAGCAGCCGGCGAAAGACCACCGGATGCGCCTCGGCCATGTTGCTGCCGATGAGAAAGAAACACTCGGCCTTTTCGATATCCGCGTAGGAACCGATCGGTTCGTCGGCGCCGAAAGAGCTCAGGTAGCCGCCGACGGCGCTCGCCATGCACAGCCGGGGATTTCCCTCGACGTTGTTGGTCTGCAGCCCGCCGCGCATCACTTTCTGGAAGAGGTAGGTCTCTTCGGTGAGGCACTGTCCCGAGCCGTAGTAGGCGACGGAATCGTTGCCGTGCGCCTTGACTGCCCCGGCGAATTCCCTGGCGGCGATATCGAGGGCCTGCTCCCAGGAGATCGCCTGAAACGGCTGGTCCTTCCTGGCCCGGTAAAGGGGTTGGGTGAGGCGGTCGGGGTGGCCGATCAACTGGTAGAAAAGGGTCCCCTTCATGCACAGGTAACCCAGGTTGGTGCGGGAATCGGCGATCCCCCGCAGGGCCACCGGCTTGCCTTTGCTCAGCCCGAGTTCGAGGCGGCAGCCGACGCCGCAGAGACGGCAGGTGCCGGCCACCCAGGTTTCGGCGTCCGCCCCCTGAGCCAGGTTGCCCAGGCCGTGAGGCAGATTGATCCCGACATAGGAAGCCGCGGTGAGCGCGGCGGTTCTCTTGATGAAGTCACGTCTGTCCATCTGGTTCCTCCTCTTTATTTGCCGGCTTCAAAGGTGTGGGCCGGATGACATTGCCAGCAGGTTTGACCCTCCGCATGCTCCCACTGCCCGGAATGGCAGACGGCGCAGGAGTCAAGGGAAGGTTCGGTCCGCAGGCCCTCAAAGGTGCCGTGACACTGGTAGCATTTGACGGTGGCCATGCCGTGCCCCGACTGGTGCCACTGCCGGTACGTCTGTGGAGTCGCCTGAGCATGGCAGTCCTGGCAGGCAATCAGCATCTCCTGCTCGGAGAGCGCGGGGTGTCCGGATGTTCGCGGTCTTTCCGCCGTCCGCATCGCGCAGGCGGTCAGGACGACAATCAACAAGGCGAAAAACATGATGTAGAGAATGATTCGTTTCACGTGGGTTCTCCTCCGAAAAATGGAAATACGTTAAGGACGGGGCACGATTGCGACAAAATGCCGAAATGGGTTCACTCTCCTCAGGCCCTGGTCGCGATGGGCGGCCAGGGCCTGACTTTGCTCTTCAGGTTCCCGGGCCTATCGGGTCTTCAGTTGTACGAGGTCTTGAGCTGCATCCCTTCCCGGGATTTCGCGTCGTATAAGCCTTTGGCTTTCGCTGCTTCGTTACAGGGTTTGCTGTTGCTGTTTCATGCGCGTACAGTTCTCTGTCTCGTTAGCAACGGCTATGCCATCATGGAAAATGAATAAATTCAGAGTGTTATAGTTTTTATCCCGAAGTCTCTGCTACGAGACGGTAACCTCGATATACGTTTATGCGTTACCATTGGGAAACGGTATTTCTTTACGCCAGGGGGACATTGCGGATTGGCGTGAATTGGTGCGGGAGGTGGGCTTTTTGACCCTGCACAGGAAAGTTGCTTTGCCATCCGCTATTTTGCATTCTGGCGAAAGCATCAGACGTCGTTGGTTGAAAATGCCGTCCGTCAGCTATTCCGGAGCGGATTCTTGCCGGTCGGAGAGCCTGACCGTTGGCGATGAAGGGTTCCTCGATGCAGTGAAAGCCTCAAGGAAAGGGGCCGGCTCCAACGGTTCGAAGCGATTACAACAAAGAAAGGGCGCGGTCATGACCGCGCCCTTTCTTTGTCTTCTATTGCAATTTCAGTTTAGCCGAGGATCTGCTTGAGGTCTGCTTCGGCAGTGCCGATCGGGCCGATGTTGAAGTTCTCAACCAGGAAGTTGAGGACGTTCGGCGTGATGAAGGCCGGCAGGGTCGGGCCGATCTTGATGTTCTTGATGCCCAGATGCAGCAGGGTCAACAGGATCGCCACCGCCTTCTGCTCGTACCAGGAGAGGATGAACGACAGCGGCAGGTCGTTGACTTCGCACTCGAAGGCATCGGCCAGGGCCACGGCGATCTGCACCGCCGAGTAGGCATCGTTGCATTGGCCGACGTCGAGCAGGCGCGGGATGCCGCCGATATCGCCGAACTCCATCTTGTTGAAGCGGTACTTGCCGCAGGCCAGGGTCAGGATCACGGTGTCCTTGGGCGCTTTTTCGGCGAATTCGGTGTAGTAGTTCCGGCCGCTTTTGGCGCCGTCGCAACCGCCGACCAGGAAGAAGTGCTTGATATCGCCGGCCTTGACCGCTTCGATGACCTTGTCGGCCACGCCGAGCACGGCGTTGTGACCGAAACCGGTGAGGATCTGCTGGCCCGGTGCTTCAGGGAAGCCATCCTCCCCCAGAGCGCAATCGATTACCTCCGAGAAGTCCCAGCCGTCGATATGGCGGACATCGGGCCACTGGACGCGATCCCAGGTGAACAGGCGATCCTTGTAATTCTCCGCAGGCTTCTGGATGCAGTTGGTGTTGAAGATGATGGCGCCGGGGAAACTCTGGAATTCCTTGTGCTGGTCCTGCCAGGCGCCGCCCCAGTTGCCGGCCAGGTGGCTGAATTTCTTCAGCTCCGGATAGCCGTGGGCGGGGAGCATTTCGCCATGGGTGTAGATGTTGATCCCCTTGCCCTCGGTCTGCTTCAGCAGCTCCTCAAGGAAGCGCATGTCGTGACCGGAGACCAGGATCGCTTTGCCGGCCTTGGTCCCCAGTTCCACCGGAGTGGGGACGGGATGCCCGTACTTGTCGGTGTGGGCCTTGTTGAGCAGTTCCATGGTGATCAGGTTGATGCGGCCGCATTCCATCGCCATCCCGACGTAGTCCATCAGTTCCAGGCTGTTGTCGAGCATGGCGGACAATGCCTTGTGGGTGAAGGCATAGATCTCGTCGTTTTCGTGCCCGAGGATCAGGGCATGGTCGGCATAGGCGGCGTAGCCTTTGATGCCGAACAGGATGGTGGAGCGCAGCGACTGGATGTCCTCATCGACGTCCGCATCCTTGATGCCGTGAAGCTGCGCCAGGGCCAGCTGTTGTTGGCGGTCGGACGGCAGGGACCAGTCCTGGGCGGCCGGGGGGAGCGTGCCGGTGTAGCTTCCGGCCAGGTTTTTGGCTTTGTTCTTGAGCGCAACCGCTTCCTCGATAACTGCGGCGATCGAATCGTCGGAGAAATCGACATTGGTGACGGTGGAGAACAGGGCCTTGATCATGAAGCGATCGATTTCGGCATCCGGCTTGCCGTTTTCGCGGGCCAGGTTGGCCCAGAAGCCCATCCCTTTCAGGGCATGGACGAGCAGATCCTGAAGATCGGAAACATCGGGTTGTTTGCCGCAGACGCCGACTTTTGAGCAGCCGATCCCCTGGGCAGCGCCTTCACATTGGTAGCAGAACATAATTTGAACCTCCTTGTTGATTTTCGTCGGTTGTTGGAAGAACGGGTGATTTGTCCGGTCGTGAATATAGGGCGGTTCGACAGTAAAAACTTTGACCCCGATCAAAAAAGCAATTTAAATTTGACGCGATGCGCCGCACTGCGAAAAAACAAGTTTAACTATACCGGTGATCCGAGCGCTCGCAAGTCGGAAATAGCAGAATTTCGCCGTTCAAATCTGATAAGATTGATGGCGTTGCAAAAACTCACCAACTGCTGCGTTGCTGCACTTGCTCTCGCTGCTTCGACGTACATAAGTACGTCTCATTGCTCGACAATTGAGCCTTGCATTTGGCGCTTTTTGCTTAGCCATCTCCTGTTTTGCTTTTTTGCGAAAGCATCAAGATGGGATGTCATCAGCTGTTGCTCGGGGAGACGGAGGTTACCAATGAGCCGCAAGAAAAAAATTCTGGTGTACGGCGGCAGCGCCCTGCTGGTCCTGCTGCTCGCTTTGATCATCCTGGTCCGACTGCTGATCACGCCTGAGCGGATCAAGGGCTGGGCGCTGCCGCTGCTGGAAGAGACCCTGCAGCGGGAGGTTCTCCTTGCCGATGTCGAGATCGGGCTGTTTTCCGGGATCGCCCTGCACGATCTGCGGATTCAGGATCGGGATGGCAAAAACACGCTGCTGCGGATTGAGGATCTGGTGCTGAGCTACCGGTTCCGGCCGCTGTTGAGCGGCCGGCTGGTCATCGACGAGATCCGCCTGGTCGGACCCAGCATCCGCCTGGTGCGGCATGCCGACGGAACCATGAATATCGATGATCTGCTCGGCAGCGCGGCCGCGGAGGAAACGGCCGCGCTGCCGACCGCGGAACCGGCGGCCGACGGCACGGGCATCGATCTGCTGGTCAGCAGGGTGCTGCTGGAAGACGGCGACCTGCTGCTGGTGAACAGCGCGGATCCAGCCGGCAATCTCCATCTGCAGGATATCCGTCTGCTGGCGACCAACATTTCCCTGGAGGACGCATTTCCGCTGGAACTCTCCGCCCGTTTCAACGGGACCGGGTTTCGTGTCGACGGGGAATTCCAGCCTGCGGCCGCGACCGGCCGACTCGATCTGTTTGTCGAACGGCTCGATCTGAACCAATTCCTGCCGGCGGCCGCGGAAACCGCGGAAACGCCGCCGCGGCAATCGCAACAGACCGGCCCCCCCGCCGCAGAGCCGGGACCGATCGAGGTGCCGATAACCCTCGTCGGCAGCGTGCGGATCGATGAACTGCTCTATCAGCAGCTGACGGTCCAGGATATACGGGCCGAGTATCAGCTGAAGGACAATCATTTTCAGCTTCAGCAGCTCAGCGGCGAGCTCTTCGCGGGCCAATTCAACTTGCAGTCGGATGTTGACCTCGGCAAGAAGGGCTTTGCCTACCAGGGTGATTTCTCCCTGGACAATGTGGACCTGCAGTCACTGGTTCCCGCCCTGATGCCGCAGGCGGAAAAGAGCAGCCACGGACTGCTGAAGCTGCAGCTCGCTTTTTCCGGAGCGGGGACGGATCCTGAGCGCCTGCTCAGGCAGCTGGACGCAAAGGGCAGTTTTCAACTGGCCGAGGGGAAGCTGATGGGCAATCCGTTGCTGACCGAACTCGCCACGTTTCTCGGCAATCCGCAGCTCAAGATCCTCAGCTTTCAGTCATTGACCGGGCACTATGATTTACGGCAACAGCTGGCGCAGGTCAAGGTTGCGCTCGACAGCAGCAAAACCCGCCTGGATACGTCCGGGACGGTTCATCTCGATGGGCAGCTTGCCCTGCAGCTGGAGGCCCGCCTGGCACCGGAAATGCTGCAGGGGGTCAACCCTGACAGCCCGTTGCGGCGCGCGTTGACCGATGCGGACGGCTGGGCCGTGCTGCCGCTTAACATTGCCGGCACCTACCAGGATCCGAAAATCAGCCTCAGCGGCAAAGCGCTGCGCTCGCAGGCGGAACAACAGCTGAAACAGAAACTGGAGGAAAAGGTTCAGGAAAAAGTGCAGGAAAAATTAGGCGGAGAAGGCGAACCGGCCCGGAAGCTGCTTGACGATTCTCTCAAAAAGCTCTTCGGAAAGTAGCGCGTTTTCGGTCGGCCGGCAGTAAAATTCTGGACAAGCGTGGCTGAACGGGGTAGCGTATCGGCTCGAAAAACGGCATCAATAGATCAAGGAGATTTTGCTATGTCAGGGACTGAAGATTTCAGCGGTTTTGAAGTGATCAGGGCCGCGATGGAAGTTGAAAAAAACGGTCATCGTTTTTATTCCTCAATGGTTGCCAAGGCCCATTCTCCGCTGGCGCGGGAGCTGTTCAGCATGCTGGCCCAGGACGAGGTGGCTCATTTGAATACCCTGGAAAAAATGGTTCCGCTCTACCGGCAAGGGGAATTCTGGGAAAACGAAGAAGAGTTTCTGCCTTATCTGCGGCGGTTTTCCGATAAGGAAATTTTCCCCTCCGCGGAACAGGTCGAGGCGGCCCTGGTCAGCAGGGAGGGTGATCTCAAGGCGTTTGACCTGGCCATCGTTGCCGAGGAGAAATTCGCCGCTTATTTCCACAAAGCGGCCGTCCACGCCAAAACCGAGGAGGGGAAGGGCGCATTCAGCTGGCTGGCCGGCGAGGAAGAACGTCATGCCGAACTCCTGAAAGAACGGCGGAAGAAGCTGGTCGGATAGGGCGACGTCTTACGCCGTCATGCGGTAGAGAGTAAAAAACAAAAAACGGAACCTTGTCGACAAGGTTCCGTTTTTTGTTTGCCCAGCGTAGCTGGCAAACCCGGCCCGTTGAAAGATACGGGCGTCACCCCGATCAGGGGGAAGACAATCCGAATCGCAAGGGCGTTGCTGGTAACGGCAGGGTCTGAAGGAAGCGATAGGAAGTGAACGGCACATAGCGCAAGTAAACCTGATTCGGCGCTGCGGGTGGGTAAGCGTGCAAAATAGCGCAAAGCCCAATACCTGATCAGACCCGTAGCGTGATAGAGGATGGCGTCGTTTACAGGGAGCCAGAGGTAACTGGGGAAGCCTCGTATTGTTTCGGAGTTCGCGCGGTCGGATTCTGAATAAGATTTGGCACAAGGGGGAACCCAAGGCCGGATCGAAGCGGTGCGAGGTGGCAGATGAATCCGTAGTAGTGATGAAGTCCCGGCCTGTGAAAGCTGGTAACAGTCTGGAGGGTAAAACCGGGACGACCCGCCGCAAGCGTCGGCGGGGGCCGTTATGTGCCAAAAGCCATGGCGGAATGCGAAGGGAGGAAGTTTATTCGAAGGTCTCTTCGAAGCTGTTGCGTTTGTTGCGCCGGACACAAGCCGCCCGACGGGGCGGGACACGCTATCAGCGGTCGGTCGTGAAAGACCCTCTGCCGATAATGGTCGTCCACCGAAGTAGCCGGGAAACGCTGTCGTAAATTGCCCCATGGGATAGAAGGCGACAGACGACTCGGTCAAGATCGGAAGGCGTAGCGACAAAGCAGGGGAGAAGGACGCAGGAGCAAGAATGGCGAAGATTTACTACAGTCTCTATGACCGCATGCGACACGAGAAGGGACTGCTTCAAGCATTCAGGAAAGTCAAATCCAACAAAGGAAAACCCGGCATCGACGGGCA
>DASWJX010000084.1:0-7450 GCA_036396915.1 Geopsychrobacteraceae bacterium
GAGATGGTTCCGGTCGAGACCGGGACGCGCAGGAAGGGCTGGGTCGAGATCGTCAGCGGTCTGGCGAAGGGTGATATCGTCGTGACCGGCGGCCATCAGAAGATCGGTCCCGGCAGCCCGGTGCAGGCTGTTGCCGCCGACCCGGCACTGTTTGTGCGGGTGGATTGAACCGTCCGTCGCCGGGATCGCGGAAGGACCCGAGGCACTCGCAGTCAAGGGTAGGGAGCTCAGGCTCCGATCGCATGCGCTTTTGTGACCAAGCTTTGGCTTGGTACTCTTGATGCTTACGCAAGAAAGCAAAATAGCAGATGGCCAAGCAAAAAACGCCAAATGCAAGGCGCGCAATTGTCGAGCAATGAGGCGTACATACGTACGTCGAAGCAGCGAGAGAAAGTGCTGCAACGCAGTAGTTGGTGAGTTTTTGCGACGCCATCACTCTTGAATAGGTCAGAAACATGAAGATATCGGAAATAAGTGTCCGTCGGCCGGTTCTGGCGACGGTGATGAGTCTGCTGGTGGTACTGATCGGCCTGGTCGCCTACGATCGTTTATCGGTGCGCGAATACCCCAACATCGATGAGCCGACGGTTTCCGTCATCACCGTCTATCAGGGGGCCAGTCCGGATATCATCGAAACCGAGGTCACCACGGTCATCGAAGACAGCCTTTCGGGGATCGAGGGGATCAAGACCATCACCTCGCAGAGCATGCAGGAAAAGAGTCAGATCAGCATCGTCTTCAAGATGGAACGGGACGCCGACGCTGCCGCGGCAGAGGTGCGCGACCGGGTCGGACGGGTGCGCGCCAACCTGCCGCTCGATATCGAGGAGCCGGTCATCGCCAAGGTCGAGGCTGACGCCTCGCCGATCATTTATATGGCGTTTTCCAGTGATCGACAGAGCAATGTGGAGGTCACCGATTATGTCGATCGCTATGTCACCGATCAGGTTGAGATGATCCCCGGTGTCGCCGAGGCGCGACTGCTCGGCGCGCGTACATACTCGATGCGCATCTGGCTCGACCCGACGCTGCTGACCGCGCGCGGGGTGACGCCGCAGGATGTCCTCGATGCGGTCCGCTCGCAGAATATCGAGGTGCCGGGCGGACGACTGGAAAGCGTGACTCGCGAGTTCACCGTACTCTCCGATACCAGCCTGGACACTCCGGAGGAATTTGGAAATATCATCGTGCGCAAGGCGGGGGAGACCCTGGTGCGCATCAGGGACGTCGGACGGGTGGAGATCGGTCCGGAATCGGCTCGCCAGAGCTTGCGCTATAATGGCGGCAACGCGGTGGCGCTCGGTCTGGTCAAGCAGTCGGTGGCCAATCCGCTGGATATTTCCCAGGCTCTGAATGCGTTGTTGCCCGAGATGCAGGCTTCTCTGCCGGAAGGGATGACGGTGTCGATCGTTTATGACTCCTCGATCTTCATCGAGCGCTCGATCGACAACGTGTTCATCTCGATCGTCGAAGCGGTGGTCCTGGTTTTGCTGATTATTTTCGTTTTTCTGCGCAGCGTCCGTTCCACCCTGATTCCGCTGGTGACCATCCCGGTGTCGCTGGTCGGCGCTTTCGCCCTGATGTGGGCGTTCGGATTTTCGATCAACACGCTCAGCCTGCTGGCAATGGTCCTCGCCGTCGGGCTGGTGGTCGACGACGCGATCGTTGTGCTCGAGAATGTCCACCGCCACGTGGAGGATGGGCTTGCGCCGAGCCAGGCTGCGATCAAGGGGATGCGCGAAATCGGCTTCGCCGTGGTCCTGATGACCCTGACCCTGGCGGCAGTCTATGTCCCGGTGGTGATGATGGAGGGTCGGACCGGCAAGCTGTTCACCGAGTTCGCCCTGACCCTGGCCGGAGCGGTTATCGTGTCCGGATTCGTCGCTTTGACCCTGACGCCGATGATGTGCGCCAGGATGCTGCGTCATCAGCCGAAGCACAACAAGCTGTTCAATCTGATGGAGGGCTTGTTCAACGCCATCGAGCGCGGTTACCGGCGGCTGCTCGGCTGGTCGCTCAAGACGGTTCTGGTCGGATTGATCATGGTCCTGGTCGCCGCCGGTGCGTCATGGATGTTTCTGCAGAAGCTCCCCTCGGAGTTGTCGCCCATGGAAGACCGGGGGGTCTTCATGACCTATGTGATTGCCCCCGACGGCGCCAAAATGGAGTACACCGACCATTATCTCAAGCAGGCCGAAGCGCTGCTGCAGGAGATCCCTGAATTTCACGGCGGTTTCGCGACCGCCGGATTCGGCGGCAAGGTCACCGAGGGGATCGCGATCGCGCACCTGGCGGACTGGAACGACCGCCAACGGTCGTCACTTGAGATCGCGGCGGAAATGGGGCCGAAACTGTTCGGCATCCCCGGGGTTCTCGGTTTTCCGATCACGCCGCCGTCTCTCGGCCAGCCGTTCATGGATCAGCCGGTGCAGTTCGTGGTCAAGACCAGCGACTCCTATGCCGAACTGGACGAGCAGATCAATAAGCTGATGGCAGAGGTGCGCAAAAATCCGCAAATACTTGCCGCGCGCAGTGACCTCAAGCTGAATTCGCCGGAAGTCCGCCTGCAGATCGATCGTGACAAGGCCGCTGCTCTGGGCGTCAACCTGGCCAGCATCGGCCGGACCATCGAAACCATGATGGGCGGCCGCGACGTGACCCGTTTCAAGATGGATGGCGAGCAGTACGACGTCATCGTCAAGATCGAGGACGCGCTCCGCACGACTCCGGAAGATCTCAACCGCATCCACGTCCGCAGCGGTGCGGGCGACATGATCTCCCTTGCCGGTCTGGTGACCATCGAGGAGGGGGTCACCGCCCAGTCGCTCAATCACTTCAACCGCAGCCGCGCCGCGGTGATCAGCGCCAACCTGGCTCCCGGCTATGCGCAGGGGGAGGCGCTGGCGTTCATGAACGACGCCGCGGCGCGCCTGCTGCCGGACACCGCCCGCATCGATTACCAGGGGCAGTCGCGGGAGTTTATGGACAGCAGCTCGGGCCTGGTGCTGACCTTCGCCCTGGCGCTGATTATGATCTACCTGATGATGGCGGCCCAGTTCGAATCCTTCGTCGATCCGCTGATCATCCTGTTTACCGTGCCGCTGTCGATGGCCGGGGCGCTCGCCGCCCTGCATTTCACAGGCAACTCCCTGAATATCTACAGCCAGGTCGGCCTGATTACCCTGATCGGCCTGATCACCAAGCACGGAATCCTGATCGTCGAGTTCGCCAATCAGCTCCAGGAAAAAGGCAAGAGCAAGCTGGAGGCGATACTTGATGCCGCCACCCTGCGGCTGCGGCCGATCCTGATGACCACCGGCGCCATGGTGCTGGGCACCGTGCCGCTGGCCCTGGCTCACGGCGCCGGGGCCGAGAGCCGCTCGCAGATCGGCTGGGTAATCGTCGGCGGCCTGAGCCTTGGCACCGTGCTGACCCTGTTCGTTATTCCGGCGGCCTACCTGCTGCTGGCGCGGCAGCGGCAGGCGCCGATCGCGGTGGCCGCCGAAGCTGAGCCGTCGGCGGATAGCGCGGCCACGGGGCGGCCTGCCTGCTCGGCCGTTTCCGGCAGCTGAGCCCGGGCCTATCCGAGCAACGCCGGCTGCGGCCCGCTGCCGCCATTTTCCGATCGACTAAAGAGAAAAAGGAACAGATCATGTTCACTACGATTGCGCGTAGCCTGTTTCCGGGATTGTTGCTGCTGGCTGTGACGGCCTGCACCATGGGGCCGGACTACCGGAGGCCGGACGTTATGGTGCCGTTGACCTACAAGCAGGATGCCCCCTGGAAAGCGGCGGAGCCCCGGGACGCCCAGGCGAGGGGCGCCTGGTGGGCGCTGTACAACGACCCCGTTCTCGACCGTTTGGAAGAGCAGGCGGCCGAGGCCAACCAGAGTTTGCAGGCCGCCTACGCGCGCCTGAGTCAGGTGCAGGCCGGGGTCGGGATCAGTGAAGCCGAGCGGCTGCCGCGGCTCGATCTGAACGCCTCGGCGCAACGCTCCCGGCTGCTTCTCAATCAATTCGGCCTGGACTCCAGCGGGCCGAGCGCCACGATCTTTAACTACTACAACGTTCCCCTGGCGATGAACTACGAGATCGATCTCTGGGGGCGGGTCAAACGCTCGGTCGAGGCGGCCCGGGCCGACAGCGCAAATGCGGTCGCGGACTATCAGGCCGCATTGCTCTCGCTGCAGGGGGAGGTGGCCCGCAATTATTTTACCCTGCGGGCGCTGGATAACGAGATCGTCCTCTTCGAGCAGACCCTGGTCCTGCTTCAGGAGGCGCTTGACCTGGTCAGAAGCCAATACGAGAACGGACTGGTCAGCGGGCTCAGTCTGGCGCAAGCCGAGACGGAACTGGCCAATACCGAAGCCGAAGCGGTCGGCCTGCGGCAGCAACGCAGCGAACTGGTCAACACGATTGCGGTGCTGATCGGAACGCCGGCCTCCGACTTCTCTCTGGCTGCGGCAGCGCATGAGCTGCAGCCGCCGGGCATTGCCCCCGGTTTGCCGTCGCAGTTGCTGGAGCGCCGTCCGGACATTGCCGCCGCGGAGCGCCGTATGGCCGCCTCCAGCGCCCGGATCGGCGTGGCGAAAACCGCCTTTTTCCCGTCGATCAGCCTGACCGGCAATGGCGGATATTCCAGCGGCGAGATCGATGCGCTGTTTGCCTGGGATAATCGGACCTGGGGCTTCGGTCCGGCCGTCTCTCTGCCGATTTTCGACGGCGGCCGCAACAGCGCCAATCTTGAGCGGGCCAGACTGGCCTACCAGGAGGCGATCGCCGAGTACCGGCAACAGGTGCTGCTGGCTTTTCAGGAGGTCGAGGACGGTCTGCAGGGGCTGGAGTTTCTGGCCCGACAGGGCGAACTGCTGCGGCAGGCGCTGGCGTCGGCGCGCAAGGCCCTGGAACTTTCCGATCAGCGCTATCGTTCCGGCTATGTCAGCTATATCGAGGTGATCGACACGCAGCGCACGGCGCTGCAGGTCGCCCGTTCCCTGGCCCGCGTGCAGGGTCGGCAGATGACCACCAGCGTGCTGCTGATCAAGGCCCTGGGGGGCGGATGGCAGACCGATTGAGCAGCAATCAGACGTTTGCAACGCTGGCGGTGACCCGTTCCCGTCGCGGTCGCGGCACAAAAAAAAGCCTCCGGAAAACTCCGGAGGCTTTTTTTGTGTTCAGGAACGATGGTCGGCTTTACTCAACGACGATTTTAGCATCCTCAACGATGACGTTGTACTTGTAACCGTAACCGAAATCCTTGTCGAGGGTGACCATGCCGGTGACCAGCACGGTGTCGCCAACCTGGGCGTCCGCAGCGGTGGTCACGGTCAGGTCGTTGGTGCCGGCGGTCGCATCGCCGGTGCCGTCCTGAATGTGCAGCCAGTTTTTGCCCATGATCTGCGGGCTGAATTTGACCACCTTGCCGCGCAAGACAACTTCCTTGCCCGACAGTGCGTCCTTCTTGCTGAAAACGTCGCCGACGGTCTGGCCGCCTTCGGCGGCGGTAATGCCGCTGAGGTCGACTTCAGCCGGTGCGCTCGCTTGCGGCATGGTTGCTTGCGCGGGCGCTTCGCCCAGCGTTGCGGGGGCGCTGGCGTTGAGGATCGAGCTGACGAAGTAGACGACCTCGAAATCGCGATCCAGGGTCTTGCTGTGGTAGTTGCTCATCGGCACGCCGCCTTCGGCAGCCATGACTTCGTCGCCGACTGCGACCTGGGTGGACGGGCCGGCGACCCATACTTGCTTGCTGCCGTCGTCGATCAGCACATAGGTGTAACCGGCGGCATCCATCGTTTCCACGACTTTGCCGGAAAGGCCGGTGCTTTCAGCGGCCGGTGTCGCCGCCGGAGCGGCCGCAGGTGCGGCAGGCTCGGCTGCCGGCTTGGCAGGCTCTTCCTGACTGCAGGCCGTTACAAACAGGAGAGTCAGGGCGAGAGCGAAGAAAATCAGGGTTCTTTTCACGGATTCATCCTCCAGTGTAGATGTTGTGTCGCCGCGCGGCGACCGTGTGAAGTTGAAATTGCCGCGTGACAATACCACAGGCAGTCAAGGAGAAACAAGACGGACAATGCCTGCCGGTGACCGATCCGCTCATGGCCGAGCGGGTGGTTGTCACACTGCTCTATCAAAAATCACACAGATGAGCAAAGCGGAATGCTGAAGCTGTCCGTTGTGTTTAACACGGCCGCTTGCCGCTGGTAATGTGCATTAGCGCAAAATTTACCAGCGATCGGCAGCCGGCCCGTTGTCTCCATCACTTTTTTTGAATTGAAGAGGATAGCGACGCCATCAGAATTGCTTGATGACCTTTTGCAAGAGCAGCTCGAAGTTCTCAAGTTCCTCGGGCGTCAACGCCGAGGCGATCTCCTCGGTCAGCTTGAGATGGAACTCGTGGTGCTGTTCGAAATGCTTTTCCCCCGCGGCGGTGAGCACGACCCGGTAGGAACGCCGGTCGGATTCATGGGGCCTGCGTTCCAGCAAGCCCTTGCGTTCAAGCCGGTCCGCGGTGACGGTCAGGGTGCCGGTGGTCACCCCCAGCTTTTCGGCCAGCTCCTTCATGCGCAACGATTTCTCGTGACCGATGATTTCGATGGCATGCATTTGCCCCGGCGTCAGGTCGCTGCCCCGCACCACTTCATGCTCCCAGCTGGAAAGCTTTTCGTAAAACTCGACAATCTGCCGCGCCAGACCCTTGACCGTCATCTTGACCTCCTAGGGCAGGTGGGTGAACAGGGAATAACCCGCAAAAAGAATCGTGATCACCCCCGCGCCACGCATCAGGGCCGTCTCGACCCAGTCCTGGGAGAGTTTTTCCAGGATGCGGGTGACATGGAAGATGGCGTAAATCACGCCGCCGACCGCCACGGCGGTGGCGACGGCATAAATACCGAAGATGAAGGTCGACTTCCAGGCGCTGCCCGAGGCGAGCGCATATTTGTACATGATGGCGACGGTCGGGCAGGGGATGATCATATTGACGAAACCGATGCCGAACAGCGCCAGTCCGGTCAGTTTTTTTCGGCTTTTTTGCGGGGGGTCGTGGTGCTGGACATGAGTGTGATGGTGGTCATGGGGGTGCTCGTGGTCGTGGATCTGCTCCAGGTCATGCGCGTGGTCGTGTCCGTGTTCGTCATCATGGTGATGGTGGATGAGGCCGGGTTTGATAATCAGAATGGCCCCCAGGGCGATCAGGATCAGGGAGGTGCCGACTTCAACCCAGAGCTGCAGCGAGGCGGGAATGATCGTCGAAAGCGAACCGAGCGTCACGCCCAGCAGCAGACAGGCGACCGCCGTCCCGGCCAGGAACGAAGCGGTCAACCAGGCGACCTTGGGTCCGCGCTTTTCACCGACCACAAAAGGGGCAAGCACCAGCCAGCTGTGGCCGCAGGGGTTGATGCCATGAACCAGGCCGAGCACCAGGCTGCTCTGTAAAGCGACCCAGAAAAGACTGT
>DASWJX010000085.1:0-13096 GCA_036396915.1 Geopsychrobacteraceae bacterium
CTAACGGGACCTCAGGAACGGAATATATCTGCGTCATGGATGGAGTCACGGAAAAATTCAAAGTCGGTACGACATCACCTGCTACCGGTAGAGTCACCATTGTAACCCCATGACCTGAGGCCTATCAATTGTCCAGGGAACATCGCTGGTCCCTGATTCCATTAACAGTCCATCATTCTTGTTACTGCGCTACAGCACCCCCCGATCGGCCAGACTGACGTAGCTGCCGCTGCCGATGATGATGTGATCGAGAACCCGGACGCCCATCAGCTCGCCGACCTCCTTGAGGCGCTGGGTGATTTCGATGTCTTCGCGGCTGGGGGTGGGATCGCCGGAGGGGTGGTTGTGGATGAAGAGGACGGCGGCGGCGGATTCGCGCACCACCGCCGCGAACACCTCGCGGGGATGAACGATGCTGGCGTTGAGGCTCCCTTCGGAGATCCGGACTTCGCGCAGCAGGCGGTTCTTGCTGTCGAGCAGCAGCGCCAGAAAGATCTCCTTGCGCTGGTCACGCAAACGCTCGTGGAAATGACCGAAGGCGTCGCCGGAACTGAGATAGCGCTGGCCCGGCAGCAGCGGGCTGTCGCTGAAGCGCCGGGCCAGCTGAAAGACGGCCTGCAGTTCGGCGGCCTTGGCCGGACCGATCCCCCGCTGCCGGCAGAGTTCCGCCGTGCCGACCTGCGCCAACTCGCGCAGCGAACCGAAACGGCAGAGCAGCTCGCGGGCCATATCGACGGCGGTGGCGCCGCTGCCCGCATCGCCGGTGCGCAAAATCAGCGCCAGCAGTTCGGCATCGCTGAGGTGTTCCGCCCCCCGGCTGAGCAGTTTTTCCCGCGGCCGCTCGTCCGCGGGCCAGTCCTTGATGCGACGCATATCCCCCTCCTTTATGGCAAATAAAAAAACTGCCGATGGAAGATCCACCGGCAGCCGGTCTGGCTGGTACCGATCCTTAACGCAACGGCTTGCCCCAGAAGACGCCGAGCACCTTGCGGTCGGCCTCGGACAGCACCGCCCCCCGTTTCAGCATCATCTCGGACAGAGTCTCAAAGGAGCGATTGTCACGCATCGCCTGCTCGACCCGCTCCAGATCGTGACAGCCGGTACAGCGAGCCTGCAGCACGGCACGATACTCGGACAGCGGATCGTCCTGCTTCCCCGGCGGTGCCGGGGTGGTCGGCTGCGCAGCGCTTTCCGTCCAGAAAACCCCCATCACATCCCGTTCCCGAGCGCTCAGGGTGACGCCGAGCTTGGCCATCTGCTCCTGAATCGGCTGAAACGCCCGGCCCTGGGCCATGGCCGCTTCGATCCGGCCGCGGGTATGACAGGCGCCGCACCTGGTATCGAGAAGTTCCTGAAATTCGATATAGTCGATCGCTTCCGCCGCCTCTTGCGCCGCAACGGCAGGGGTCCAGCAAAAGGCCAGCGCGACGGTGATCCATAATAGCTTTTTCAATGTTTCGCCTACTCCCTTACATAGGTGTCGATATCGGTTTCATGCACCATCGCCATCAGACGGGCATATTCGGATTCAATCACTTCGTAATGCTGACGTGTTTCAAGCGCCATTCCTTCAAAGACCTTGCGCGCCATCGGGTCGACGATGCGCGACGCCGTGAGGCGCAGATTCTTCTCCAGGTCCTGCTCTTCACGCATGGCGATCTCCATCGCCCGGCGCTCCTTGATGTCGCTGGTAAACTGTTTTTCCAGCTCGTGCATCATCGTCGAGTGGGACTTTGCGGGGCCGGCGATGAACTGCTCAAAGGTTCCGAGCGTTTCGCCGCCGTAGAGGCTGAAGAAGTGCCTGGCATGCTCCCGTTCATCTTCGGCCAGCGTCTGAAATACTTTTTTTGCGGCCGGATCCAGGGTGATATCCGCGGCATGCTGATAGAAATCCATCAATTCCTTTTCGGTTTCGATGGCGACCCTGATTGCTTCCTGATAGTTGAATTCTTGCGGCATAGCGTCCTCCCGTCATGGCCCTGCTGCTCGTCGGCAGCCCGGTGAATGGAAACCAACTCCTCTATACCTTAAAGGATAACGGAGGACGGCCCGCTGTCAATCCGCCGCAACCGCGACCGGACGCCCCCGCCCTGCCTCAGTCCTGAGATGCCGAGGCATCCGCCGATGCCGGGTCATGGCAGCCGACACACTCGGTCGGGCCCCGCGTGTCGCGATGGCAATTTTTGCACAGTTTGTGCAGCACGTCCTTGCTCAAGGGCGTGGTCGGCAGCACGCCATGGCAGGAACGGCAGGCCCCCATCTCGATGCCCTGGTGATGGCAGGCCAGGCAATCGGCGGTACGCGACTGATGCCGGTGGTGCTGGAAGGTCACCGTCCCCCAGCGCGACGGAAACTCAACCACCCCGGGTCCCTCGGCCGCCCAACCGTGCAGGGGCAGCAAAAAACCGAACAGAATCGTAATCAGCAACAAACGCATAGCCATCTCCCTCCCGAAGAACGATCCACAGCTTTTAAACTAACAATTCAGGGTCGCCGGGCCCGGCAGTTTCCGCCAGAAATTTTTCCATGCCGGCAAACACCTCGGCGGCAGGACCCTTGAGCACCTGCGCATCCGGCAGCGAGCGGAGAAACATCCGCCCGTAACCGCGCCGCACCACCCGGCTGTCGAGGATCAGCACCACCCCCCGGTCGTTGCGGTGGCGGATCAGACGACCGAAGCCCTGCTTGAACTTGATCACCGCCTGCGGCACGGTGAATTCCATAAACGGATCGCCGCCGCGCTTTTCGATCGCCTGGGCGCGCGCCTCGAGCACCGGCTCGGTCGGCACCTTGAAGGGCAGCCGGGTGATGATCACCTGCTCCAGAGCCCGGCCCGGCACATCGACCCCCTCCCAGAACGAATCGGTGCCGAACAGGATACTGCCGGCATCCTCGGCGAAGCGCTTGAGCAGCCGATGGCGGTTCTCCTGCCCCTGGTACAGACAGCGGTAACGGCGCGCTTCGAGGACCGGCGCCAGCTGCTGATGAACCTGGCGCAGCAGCGCATGGGAGGTGAACAGGACGAAGCTGCGCCCGTCCGCCAGCAGCACCCCCTTCTCCACCGCATCGCGAATCGCTTCGGCAAAGCCCGCGCGGCCCGGTTCGGGGATATCGGTGGGGATCGCCACCAGCGCCTGGCGCTGATAATCGAACGGCGAGGCCAGCGCCAGCTCCATCAGCCGCTCCGCTTCCAGCCGGTCCAGGCCGACCCGCGCGCGGAAGTAGGCGAAACTGTCGGCCACCGTCAGGGTGGCGCTGGTCATCACCACGGTGCGAAACCGTTCGTAGATCGCCTTGCGCAAGCTGTCGGCAACCTCCAGCGGCGCCGAACAGAGCCGGGTGACCAGTCCCCGCCCGCGGCCGATCCGCCCCTGCCCCACCTCCAGCCAGACGCAACTGGCGGCATCGACCGCCTGAAAGCAGGCCAGTTCGGCGGCCAAACCTTCCAGCCGGCCGGCGATGCCGCGCAGATCGACCAGCGAGGAATTGAGCTTCTCCTGCACCGGGTCCGGCATCTGTTCGCAATGCTTGAGCAGATCGGTCAGCCCGCGGCTCAGCTTCCAGCTGCCGCCGCGCAGGATTTCGACCCGGGCGTGAATCTTCCGCCAGCCCTCGCTGAGCAGGAAATCGGGCAGCAGGCGGTGCTTCAGCTCCAGGGTTTCCGGCACCCCCCTGCCGAGCGCCGCGGCCAGCTCTTCGCCGATTTTCTGCAGCTCTTCCACGGCGCGGTCGAAGAGTTCATTGCGGTCGGCCAGCAGGGTTTCGATCCGCTGGTGCAGCGCCCGATACAGCTCGTCGGCGCTGTCGGGCAGCTCCCGGGAGAGTTGCTCGATGAGGCGCGGCAGCAGACCCTGATGCGCCTTGCGCGGATGGCGCAGCCGGTTGAGAATCCGGGAAAAAGTGAAGCGGGTCGTCTGGGCGGAAAAATAGCTGGTCGCCACATCCTCCAGATGATGGGCCTCGTCGAGGATGATCCGGTTGAAGGGGGGCAGGACCGCCCCGGCGGAATAGTTGTCGGTCTGCTGACGCAGGGCCAGATCGGAGAGCAGCAGGGCGTGATTGACCACCAGCAGCTCGGCCCGGGCCGCCTGCCGCCGGGCGCGGTGAAAAAAGCAGCGGCTGTAATAGCCGCACTTCACCCGGGCGCACTGATCGGCCTCGCAGCAGACCTCTTCCCAGACCTGGGGACTGGGGGTGACGGCGAGATCCTCGCGGGAGCCGTCCTCGGTCCGCTCGCTCCATTGCAGGATCTGCTCCAGCTCGTTGTGCAGTTCCCGATCGAACAGCCCCGGTTCGCGCCCGGCCGTTTCGCAGCGACGCAGGCAGAGGTAGTTGCTGCGCCCCTTGACCAGCACCGCGCGAAAAGCGAGCCCCGTCGCCCGCTGCAGAAAAGGCAGATCCTTGCGCACCAGCTGTTCCTGGAGATTGATGGTGTTGGTGGACACCACCACCCGTTCGCCGTTGTCCAGGGCCCAGAGCAGGGCGGGAACCAGATAGGCCAGGCTCTTGCCGGTGCCGGTGCCGGCTTCGATCACCGCCAGACGCCCCAGGTTGAACGCATCGCCGACGGCAAACGCCATCCGCATCTGCTCCGGGCGCTCCTCGTAGCCGGGCAGCTTTTCCGCCACCACCCCGTCCGCTCCGAGAATCCGGGCGATCCGCTCGGCGGCGATCATCTGCTCCTGCCGTTCGGCAAACGCTTCCACAACCCGGTACAGCTTATCCACAGGGTTATTGACAATGTAAAAACCGACCCCCAGGGCGCCGAACTGCCCCGCCACCGCGACATCCGGGTTGGACGGCCGCAACTCCCCCGAAGGGTGGTTGTGGATAACCACATCGCCGTATCCACAGGTCTGCAGAATGGCCGGAACCGCCTCGCGCGAACCGCGCGCCAGCACCTCGACCTCCGCCACCCGCCGGTCGGCGTCGGTGTGGCCGAGCAGGAAAACCTCGTTGCCGTCCGCTTCACTCACGGCATGGCGCACCTGCAACAGACTGTCTTGGGTAAAATATTTCAGCATAGGCTGGGGATTATAGAGGAAGCGCTTGCGAAGGGGAAGCCAACAATGATGGCGTCGCAAAAAGTCCGCCCTACGGCGTTATGGCGTTTTTTCAGGACCTCGACATACCTGATGTATGCCTTCGCCCCTGAAAAACCACCAAGCCTTGTAGGACGAAATTTTTGCTTAGCCATCCATGTTGAGTGCCAAGGCATCAAGCCGGGCCGATCGGCCGGTTTGGGCCGCTGCCGCGCGCTCGCGTTGCCGGTCTGTTCCGATCGAAGCCGGCATGTTATCCTGTGCGAAGTTGCCGCGTACGCGAACCGTCCCCGGCGGAACCTTTTTTGCCCTGCAGGAGCCCATGACCGATCTGAACGACGTCTATCAACGACTGGCCGCCGCCTACGGGCCGCTGCACTGGTGGCCCGCCGAAACCCCTTTCGAGGTCGCCATCGGCGCCATCCTGACCCAGAACACCAACTGGAAAAACGTGGAGATGGCGATCGGCAACCTGCGTCGCGCGCAGGCGTTGACGCCGCAAGCGCTGTCGGAACTTTCCCGCGACGCGCTGGAACAGCTGATCCGCCCGTCCGGTTTTTTCCGCCAGAAGGCCGAGCGCCTGCAGCTGCTGTGCGCCTATCTGCAGACCCATCATCAGGGCCGCCTGGAACAGCTGCTGCGACAGCCGCTGGAGCAGGCCCGCCGGGAACTGCTGCAGCTCAAGGGGATCGGTCCGGAAACGGCCGACTCGATCCTGCTCTACGCCGGAGACCTGCCGTCCTTTGTGGTCGATGCCTACACCAGGCGGCTGTTCGAACGTTTGGGAGAGCTGCGGAAAAACCAGAGCTACGAGCAGATTCGCGAGCGGTTCATGGCCCGCCTGCCGGCCGCTGCCGACCTGTACAACGAATACCATGCGCTGATCGTCGAACACTGCAAACGCCTCTGTCGCAGCCGGCCCCGGTGCGGCGACTGCTGTCTCGGCGCGATCTGCCGGCACGCGCGGCGGCTGGCGCCGCCGGCATAGTCGCAACAGCTCTCAGTCGTTGAGGTCGCGGTCGGCGGCCAGATAGGTGTAGGGAAGCTGAACATAGTCGAACAGCCTGGTCTTCCATAACGGCGCGAGCAGCTTGCCGAGATTGATGCCGATGCCGGCATAGAGATTACGCTCACGCCGGTCGATCGTCTCCGCGCCATGCCCGTCATAACCGCGGGTATAATAACCCAGCTGCAGTTCCAGATAGTTCAGATAGCGATTCTCGATCGACTCGAAACCCTCCGCCTGGATGGCCAGCAGATACTTCAGATGCTGATAATCGGTCACCACGTCGGCCTCGAAATGACCGCCGAGATTCAGGGAATATTCGATCCGGAAATCGATCTTTTTCGCAAGCTCGGCATCGCTCAGGAACAGATAGCCGAGCGCCGAACCCGCGATATTCATCAGCATATCTTCGTAGGAAAATCCGAAATTGCTGAAGGAATCGCCGAGTTCCATAAGTCCCGTCACGCCCAGCGCGGAGAGCGCGCCCAGCCGGGCGGCATCCTTTTCGGCATAACCGAGATCGCGGTACAGATAGTCCCACAGGTGGGTCAGCGCGTAGCCGGAGTACAGATGGCCCAGCTTGTCGGCTCCGCCGCTGTCGGTATTGTTGCCGAACCATCCCTCCGGTTTCGCTTTCGGCGACTGCTGGAAGTAGTCCCAGTTCACTACGCCCCAGCCCATAACGATCCCGGTCGCCGCCGCATTGAGCTGGAGAGCCCGAACCTTCCGCGCCGCGTCAGCGCTTGCAGAGCGCTCGCCGGCCAGGCAATGGCCGCCGGCAAAGCCGAGGCTAAGCAGCGCCAGCGCCGCAACCGCGCACAGCCGCCAGAGAAATTGGTGAGCGAACAACTGAACCGGTACGGCCATCATGACTCCTTCGCCAGGCGCTTTGTCCGGGCAAGTTGACAAACGGTCGCGGCAGCGAGCGACATCGAGCGGCTCCGCCGACCCCGCGGCAGGCAAAGCGTGTAAACTTTTGTCCATGTATACGCAAAAATGTGGAACCTTGTCCGCGCTGCACGTTTGGGGTGGACGGCGGAAAAACCCCCGCCTGGTCGTAAAACCCCGTCACTATTGAATTATATGCGCTTTGTCGAATAAAACAGTAAAGTTGGCAGCCCCCTTGCACAAAGTATACGCACAAAAAGAACCCCGTCTAACCCGACCGCCTGGAGCGGTCGACACTTCAAGGAGTCACGAGCCATGGGAAAACGAGCCGAAAACGCTAAAAAATTCATCATCTCCTGCCGGGTCAACAACCAGGAGATGGACCGCCTGCAGAGTTTGGCCAGGGAGTCGGGCAACAGCATTTCCGATCTGCTGCGCAAGAGCATCGATCTCCTGCCGGACCGTTCGGGCCGCGCCCGCCTCAGCGCCTAGAAAAACCGGGAGCGTGCGCCGCCCCGAGGTCCGCCACGGGGGGACAAAATGCGACCCATCCGAACGGCGACCGGTCGCATCCCCCCTCCCTTTCTCCATCCCCGCCCCGCAAACCGCAAAAAGCTCAGGAAATCACTGCCTTTCCCCTTGAACTTGACTGCCGCTTTTGCTAGCCTGCTCGACTACACTTTCCCCCGGCCCTACGTGTCACCTGCCCGGGCTCGGACCATACGATCTTCTGGAGACGGCTGCATGGACTACAAAAAGACGCTCAACCTTCCGGAAACCGATTTCCCGATGCGGGCCAACCTGCCCAGGCGTGAACCGGAAATCCTCGCCCACTGGCAACAGATCGGCCTCAACGACAAGCTCGAAGCGGCCAATCGGGGGCAGCAGAGCTTTATCCTGCACGACGGCCCCCCCTATGCCAACGGCCATATCCATATGGGCCATGCCCTCAACAAGATCCTGAAAGACATCATCATCAAGAGCAAGCGGATGCAGGGCTTTTTCACCCCCTACGTCCCCGGCTGGGACTGCCATGGCCTGCCGATCGAGCTGATGGTCGACAAGCAACTCGGCAAGAAGAAACGGGAGATGAGCAAAGCCGACTTCCGTCGCGAATGCCGGGCCTATGCCATGTCCTGGGTGGAGATTCAATCCGGGGAGTTTCAGCGGCTGGGAATTTTCGGCAACTGGAAACACCCCTACCTGACCATGACCAGCGACTACGAAGCGACCACCGCCCGCGAACTGGCGCGGCTGGCGGAGCGCGGTTCGCTGTTCAAGGGAAAAAAACCGATCCACTGGTGTTCGTCCTGCGTCACCGCCCTGGCCGAAGCGGAAGTGGAATACGCCGACCACAGTTCGCCCTCGATCTACGTCAAATTTCCCTACACCTCAGAACTCCCCGTCCAGCTCGGCGAACTGGCGGGCAAGCCGCTCTCCTTCGTGATCTGGACCACCACTCCCTGGACGATCCCGGCCAATCTGGGCATCTGCCTCAACCCGGAACTGCCCTATGTGGCGGTCGATACCGGCGACGAGCTGCTGGTTCTGGCCGAAGGCCTGCATCAGCAGGTGATGAAAACCCTCGGCATCGAAGAGTACCGGGTTGCCGCACGCTTTGACGCCGAGCTTTTCGAGCGCAAGGAATGCCGCCACCCCTTTTACGACCGCCCGTCGCTGCTGATGCTGGGCGGCCATGTCACCCTGGAAGCGGGAACCGGCTGTGTCCACACCGCCCCCGGCCACGGCCAGGACGACTACCTCGTCGGCCTGCAGTACGGACTGGAGATCTACAATCCGGTCGATGACTACGGGTGCTATCGCCAAACCATGGAGCTGTTCGGCGGCATGAAGCTCAAGGACGCCAACCCCGCGGTCAACGAAAAGCTGCGCGAGGTCGGCGCCCTGCTCTATGAAGGGACGGTCAAGCACAGCTACCCCCACTGCTGGCGCTGTAAAAAACCGATCATCTTCCGCGCCACCGAACAATGGTTCATTTCCATGGACCACGCCGACCTGCGCGGCAAGACCCTGGCCGCCATCGAGCAGGTGCAGTGGATTCCCGGCTGGGGCCGCGACCGCATCTACAACATGATCGAAGGGCGTCCCGACTGGTGTATCAGCCGCCAGCGCAGCTGGGGAGTGCCGATCACCATCGTCTACTGCGAAAAGTGCGGCGAGGCGCTCAACGACGGCAAGATCATGCATCACATCGCCGACCAGTTCGAAGCGACCGGCAGTGACGTCTGGTTTGAAAAGGACGCCGCCGAACTGCTGCCGGCAGGGACCGTCTGCCCGGCCTGCGCGCACGACACCTTCACCAAGGAAACCGACATTCTCGACGTCTGGTTCGATTCCGGAACCTCCCATGCCGCCGTCTGCGAACGCCGCGACGAGCTGAGCAGCCCGGCCGACCTCTACCTGGAAGGCTCGGACCAGCATCGCGGCTGGTTCCATTCCAGTTTGCTGGAATCGGTCGGCACCCGCGACCGCGCTCCCTACAAAGCGGTTCTGACCCACGGCTTCGTGCTCGATAAAGACGGCCGCCCGATGTCCAAATCGCTCGGCAACGTCATCGCCCCGGAAGAGATCATCAGCAAGTACGGCGTGGAAATCCTGCGGCTGTGGGTCGCCGCCACCGATTACCGCGACGATATCCGGCTCGGCCAGGAAACCCTGCAGCGGCTTTCCGACGCCTACCGGCGCATCCGCAACACGGCCCGCTACATCCTCGGCAACCTGGTCGGCTTCGACCCGGCCAGCGACCAGGTCGCCGACCGGGAGTTGCTCGAACTCGACCGCTGGGCGCTCTCGCGCCTGTCCGGGCTGGCGAACCGGGTGGAACAGGCCTACGAGAACTACGAATTCCACGTCATCTACCATGCGGTGCACAATTTCTGCGCCATCGACCTGAGCGCCTTCTACCTCGACATTCTCAAGGACCGCATCTACACCAGTGCGCCGCGCAGTTTGGCCTACCGCAGCGCCCGGACCGCCATCTACCGGATCCTCGACGCCCTGACCCGCATGCTGGCTCCGGTGCTGTCGTTCACCGCGGACGAGATCTGGCGCGAACTGCCCGGCGAGCGGGAGGAGAGCGTGCACCTGGCGGCGGCGCCGACGCTGCCCGCGACCGGCCGCGATCCGGAACTGGAAGCCCGTTACGAAAAACTGCAGAAAATCCGCTCCGAAGTCTCCAAGGCCCTGGAACTGGCCCGGGCCGAAAAAAGGATCGGCCAGTCCCTGGAGGCCAAGGTCCTGCTTCGAACCCCGGACAGCCACCGGCCGCTGCTGGAACAATACCGGGAGCAGCTGCCCGCCTACTTCATCGTCTCCCAGGTGGAACTGGTCGCGGAGCTGGAGGACGGGCTCGACGCCGAAGGGGTTGCCGGGCTGCGCATCAGGGTCGACGCGGCGGACGGTAAAAAATGCGAGCGCTGCTGGAATTTTGTCACCAGCGTCGGCGCCAGCAGCGAACATCCCGCCGTCTGCGGGCGCTGCGTTTCCGCCCTGGCGGAGCTGGGCTAGCGATGACCAAGTATCGTTTCGTTGCCCTGGTCGCCGCCGGCGGCGTCCTGCTCGACCAACTGAGCAAGCTCTATATCGCCGGCAGCTTTGAACTGTACCAGTCGGTCCCGGTTCTGGAGAATTTTTTCCATATCACCTACATCCGCAATCGCGGGGCGGCCTTCGGCATTCTGTCGGACAACGCCCTGCGCCTGCCGTTTTTCATGGCGGTATCGCTGATTGCCATCCTCGGCATCCTCTGGTACCTGCGTCAGCTGCGCGCCGAACAGACGCTTTCACTTTTGGCGCTGAGCCTGATTCTTTCCGGCGCCATCGGCAATCTGATCGATCGCATCCGCCTCGGCGAAGTGATCGACTTTATCGATGTTCACTGGTACGACCATCATTGGCCGGCCTTCAATGTGGCCGACAGCGCCATCTGTGTCGGCGTCGGCCTGCTGCTGCTGGAAACCTGGCGCGAAGAACGCCGCGCCGGCAAACATCATCAACAGTAATGCACCACCAGGGCCGATCCGCAACCGGGATCGGCTCTGGCGGATGCTGATCCGCCCCTCCAAGCTGGTTAGACCGTCCAGACCGCCATGCTGAAGCCGTTTCACCTGAAACACCTTTACGAAACGACGGATTCAGTGCAATAATGCCCCGCCTTATATGATTCTACTGTTATCCCTGCCGGATTCCGAAACGGAATAATTCCATTTTTCAGCGTGGAAGCGATCCTCTTCCGTATAAAACGATTCTGTAGCGCGGGAACCGATTGAACAGCCGCGGCCGCTGTGCCAGATGACCGCCGGAGGATTCCAGGTGCGCAATTTTTTAAGCATATCGCTGCTCTTCCTGCTCTGCTGTACGGCATATGTCGGCAGCGCCGAAGCCAAACTTTTTCCGACCCTGTACGCCACGGGGGGAAAACACTCCTTTGCCACCGAACAGGACCTGAGCGCGGGGACCCTCTCCGGCTTCAAGCTCAGCCTGGACTTTGAAGGGGGGAAAAACTCCAACGATTTCAGCCTGGAAGGGACCTTCAACCAGTTTTCCGCGGAAAACCTCGACGGCGGATCGGATCTCGACGCAACCGTCACCCGGCTGGACATCATCTATCCCCTCATGCAAAAAACCGACTGGCGGCCGTTTTTGACCGTGGGCATCGGCCGAATGTTTTTTGCCGGCGACGACAAACCGCAGGATGAAGATCTGGTCGCGTACGGGGTCGGACTGAAACACCTGCTCACCGAATACCTGACCCTGCGAGCCGAGTGGCGCCACGCCCTGCTCTTCAACCGCGATGACGGCAATATCGACAATTACGAATACACCGCCAGCATCGGCTATACCTTCGGCAAGCGCAAACCCCGCGTGAAAAAACCGAAGCCGCAACCGGAACCGCAGCCGGAGCCGAAAACGGAACCGGAAATAAGCGACGATGACGATCGGGACGGGGTCAAGAACCCGGTCGATCGCTGCCCCGGCACCCCGGCCGGAATCAAGGTGGACCGTGCCGGCTGCGCCGAACAGACGCCGGGCCGCTCGACTGCGCCTGCCCAGGAGGTCGTTCCCGACCAGAAGCCGCAAGCGCTGCCGGCCGAGGAAACGGTTGTCGTAGCCGCTGTGCCCGCCGCGGCGCCGGCGCTTTCCGAGCCCGCGCCGCTGCAGGAAGAAACAATTCGGCAACCGGCGCAAGCGGTTGCCGAACAGCAGGAGACCCCGCCGGCCTATGTCCTGCCGGAACTGCCGACGGTCATAGCCATCCAGACGCTGCCGGCCGAAGCACCGACGCTAGCGGTTAGCGCTGCGGAAACTGTCACAGCGCCCCAACCTGCCAGTGCGGACGAAAGTCCCGGCGCCGCAGCGATGCCGAAGCCAGACGAGGTCGTCCCACGGTTGCCGGTGGCAACAGCTGCTGCCCAATCGGCCGAATCGGCGCCGCAGCAGCCGCAGCAGCCGTCTCAGCGGCAACCTGAGTATGCCGCAAGCAAGGCAGCGACAGGGCGGATAGGACCGGATGCGCCTGCAGCATTGTTTGATCAACAGCAAGTCGCGGACAACAAAATCAAAACCGCGGAGCAGGCGAGCGAAAGTGTTGCCGTTGCACCGGCGTCGCAACAGCAGCTCCCGGTGAACGCTCCCTCGCTGGCGGCCGTTGCGGCCACGCCGCTCACCGCAGCGGTGACGGAGCCCGCGGCAGCGGCGGCGCAGGAACGCCCCGCGCGGTCGCTGGCGGAGCAGTTTCCGCAGCCGCCGCCGGTGCCGACCCTGGCAACAATGACCGAGCAACCCTCCCCGGCACAAGCCCCGCCGCATGCAGCGGCCGCCGAAGCAACGGCAGCTCCGCCTGCCGAACAGCTAAAAACGGAACAGCTGGCGGCGGTTCCGGCCATCGCGGGGGCAGCTCCGAGCGGAGCAGGGGCAAAGGCGCAAGCGGTCCCGGCCGCGGAACCGCCTGCTATTCCGGTGTGCAGCGGGCTGCCGCCGCACGCCCTTTTGATGCTCGGAAAGGCCGGGGCGGAGCTGTTTCAGGTGCCGGTCGCTGCACGGCAGAAGCAACCGAAACCGTTCCGGGCCGACGCCAGTGTCGCCAAAAAATCGCATATCCCGGCGGCATCCTTCGCCTTCGATGTCTGGCGTCTGGCGC
>DASWJX010000086.1:0-31651 GCA_036396915.1 Geopsychrobacteraceae bacterium
GAGATGGTTATGCCGGGCGACAACATCGCCTGCACCGTCGAGCTGATCACTCCGATCGCAATGGACAAGGAACTGCGTTTCGCTATCCGTGAAGGCGGCCGTACTGTCGGCGCCGGCGTGGTCAGCGACGTTATCGAGTAATTTGAGGATAGTACCCATGTCGACCCAGAAAATCAGAATTCGTCTTAAGGCTTATGATCACACGTTGCTTGATCAGGCTGTTACCGAGATTGTTGATACGACAAAGCGTACCGGTTCCCGTTTGGTGGGTCCGATTCCGCTCCCTACAGTGATCAACAAATACTGCGTACTGCGTGGTCCTCATGTTGATAAGAAGAGTCGTGAGCAATTCGAGATCAGGACTCACAAGCGTCTTCTCGATATTATGGATCCGACCCAGCAGACCGTCGATGCTCTGATGAAGCTTGACCTTTCTGCCGGCGTCGATGTTGAGATCAAGCTTTAGGTAATCGATTTAAAAGCGAGTTAAAGGCAACTGCAATGATCAACGGACTCTTAGGAAAAAAAATTGGGATGACCCAGCTGTACGCAGCCGATGGTCAACGGATCCCGGTGACTGTTCTGGAAGCTGGCCCCTGTGTCGTCCTGCAGAAAAAGACTGTCGCTACGGACGGCTACGATTCCGTTCAGGTCGGATTCCAGGCCAAGCGTGCGGAACGTGTCACCAAGCCCGAAATGGGACACTTTAAAAAAGCCGGTAAGGGCGCGTTTGGCCATGTCCGTGAATTCAAGGCGGTTGGCGACGGCTGTCAGGTCGGCGAACAGGTCACCTGTGAGATGTTCAGCATCGGCGACCGCATCGATGTGACCGGAACCAGCAAGGGTAAAGGTTTTCAGGGCGTTATCAAGCGCTGGGGCTTTTCCGGCGGTCGCGCCAGCCACGGTTCCATGTTCAAGCGTGGCCCGGGTTCTATCGGGCAGTCAGCCTGGCCGTCAAAGGTCTTCAAAGGTAAAAAGATGGCTGGCCAGATGGGCAATGAACAGGTAACGACACAAAACCTGATCATCGTCGATGTTCGCCCTGCCGATAACCTGATCATGGTTCGCGGTGCCGTACCGGGACCGAAGAACGGTGTGGTTATGATCCGCAAAGGGATTAAGGCTTAGCGCCTGTCCCGTGCGTAGGAGATAGATTATGGCAACTGTAACAATTTTTGATCTCGATAAAAAACAGGTCGGTGAGAAAGAGATCGCGGATGCGATTTTCAACACCGAAGTCAAACCGTACCTGTTGCATGATATGGTTCGCTATCAACTGGCGGCGCGCCGGCAGGGGACGGCGGCGGTAAAGAGCCGCAGCCAGGTTGCCGGTGGCGGTAAGAAGCCTTACAAGCAGAAAGGCACTGGTAATGCCCGTCAGGGTACGGTCAGCGCTCCTCATTTTGTCGGTGGTGGTGTTGCATTCGGACCGCAACCCCGTTCCTACAAGTTCAAGCTGAACAGTAAGGTAAAGAAATCCGCACTGTGCAGCGCCCTGTCGACCCGCTTTCAGAGCGAGAAATTGACGGTCCTGAACGAGATCAATCTGGGGAAAATAAGCACCAAGGCGTTTGCCGAAGTGATGCAGCGTTTTGAGCTTGAAGGCGCCCTGGTGGTGATCGACAAACCGGACAGCATGGTTGAGTTGTCCGCCCGCAATCTCAAGAACGTCAAGGTGCTGCGTGCCGAAGGTGTCAATGTTTACGACGTCCTGAAGTACCCCAACCTCGTTTTAACCGAAGCGGCGGTGACTGTGATTGAAGGAGCACTTGAGCGATGAAACCTTTGCATGAAATAATTCGCAAGCCGTTGGTTACCGAAAAGGCCAACCTGCTCAGTGAAGCCGTGAGTGTTGTCGCTTTCGAGGTCAACCGGTCTGCGAACAAGATTGAAATCAAGCGCGCTGTTGAACAAGCATTTAATGTCAAGGTCAAGTCCGTGAATACCATGCTGCAGCGTGGCAAGGTCAAGCGTGTTGGCTCGAGCATCGGTCAGCGTAATAATTGGAAAAAGGCATATGTGACTCTCGAAGAAGGTCACAGCATTGATTTTTATGGCGTATAAGACCGCGCGCTTATCGGTACGGAGTAGGAACCATGGGAATTAAGAGATTTAATCCGACCTCACCTGGTCGGCGCCACATGGCGTCACCCACCTTTGAAGAGGTTACCACCTCGACGCCTGAAAAGTCGTTGCTGGCACCTCTGAAAAAGACTGGTGGAAGAAACAATAATGGCCGCATCACCAAACGTCACACCGGTGGTGGCCACAAGCGTAAGTATCGGATGATCGATTTCCGACGCGACAAGAAAGAGGTTCCGGCAACGGTCGCCTCTATCGAATATGATCCAAACCGCAGTGCCCGTATCGCTCTGTTGCACTACGTCGATGGTGAAAAGCGTTACATTCTGGCTCCGAACGGTTTGAGTGTTGACGACAGTGTCGTTGCCAGTGAGAGTGCTGATATCAAGCCCGGTAATGCTTTGTCGATCCGTTCGATCCCCCTGGGGACCTGGATTCACAATGTCGAACTCAAGATCGGTCGCGGCGGACAGTTGGCCAGAAGTGCCGGCGCTTATGCCATGATCGCCGCCAAAGAGGGTCGCTATGCGCAGCTGCGACTCCCTTCGGGGGAAGTCCGTCTGGTGCTTCAGGAATGTTTGGCGACTGTCGGTCAGGTCGGCAATCTTGATTATGAAAAAATCAAACTCGGCAAAGCCGGCCGCGCTCGTTGGCTGGGCAAGCGTCCGCAGTCGCGTGGTGTGGCCATGAACCCGGTTGACCACCCCCATGGCGGGGGTGAGGGCAAGAGCTCCGGCGGTCGTCATCCGGTGACGCCCTGGGGTGTGCCGACCAAGGGCTATAAGACTCGCACGAACAAGCGCACCGATAAATTCATTGTGCGCCGTAGAAATAAGAAGTAGTTATCTCATCGGTACTAGGAGACGATTGTGGCTAGATCAATCAAAAAAGGACCTTACGTACAAGATAGCTTGATGCGCAAGGTGAACCGCGAAGGCGAAGGAACCCGGGGTAAAGTTATAAAAACCTGGTCCAGACGTTCGACCATTTTTCCTGAGTTCGTCGGTCTGACCTTTGCCGTCCATAACGGTAAGAAATTTATTCCTGTTTTTGTCAGCGAGAACATGGTTGGTCATAAGCTGGGTGAGTTCGCTCCGACCCGGACGTTCTATGGCCATGGCTCCGACAGAAAGAGTAAAAAGTAGGTTAAAATCGCGATTTTTCGCAGGAGTTCGGTCTCATGGAAACACAAGCTAAACTCAGAAATGTCCGCCTGTCACCGCGGAAGGCGAGACTGGTTGTCGATATGGTGCGCGGCAAGGCGATTCAGGATGCCCTGAATATTCTTCGCTTCTCCCCGCAGAAGACGGCACCGATTCTTTCTAAATTGTTGAAATCCGCTGTGGCCAATGCTGAGCAGAAGGGTGTTTCCGACGTCGACCAACTGTTTGTCAAAACAGTGACCGTTGATCAGGGCCCGGTACTCAAGCGTTTCCTCCCTCGCGCCATGGGGCGCGCTAGCCGGATTCGTAAGCCGACCAGCCACATTACTGTGGTTCTGGACGTTAAGTAGTTTTTAAGGAGGTGACCCTTTGGGCCAGAAAGTTCATCCAATAGGCTTTCGTCTGGGAATTAACCGGACTTGGGAATCCAAGTGGTATGCTGATTCCGATTATTCAGTTAAACTGCATGCTGATCTCAAGCTGCGCAATTTTCTGAAGAAACGGTTGTACCATGCCGGTATTTCCAAGATTGAGCTGGAACGTGCTGCAAACAAGGTAAAGATCAATATCTTTGCCGCCCGTCCTGGTATCATAATCGGGAAAAAAGGCGCAGAGGTTGAGGTCCTGAAAAAGGAACTGGCCAAGCTGACCAATGACGAGTGTTTTATCAATATTCAGGAAGTACGTAAACCTGAGGTCGATGCTCAGTTGGTGGCGGAAAATGTTGCCCTGCAGATGGAGCGTCGCGTTGCTTTTCGTCGCGCCATGAAGCGGAGTGTCCAGATGGCGCTCAAGTTCGGTGCGAAGGGGATCAAGATCAACTGTGCCGGTCGTTTGGGTGGTGCTGAGATGAGCCGCATCGAGTGGTATCGTGAAGGTCGTGTGCCTCTGCATACGCTGCGAGCCGATATCGACTATGGGTTTGCGGAAGCAAAGACTACCTATGGAATTATCGGGGTCAAGGTTCTCATCTTCAAGGGTGAGGTCTTTACTAAGGACCAGCCCGCCGGCTGATGACAGGAGTTAGTTACCATGTTAATGCCGAAGAAGGTAAAACGTAGAAAGCAATTTACGGGGCGGATGACTGGTCAGGCGTCGCGCGGAAACGAAGTCAACTTTGGCGATTTCGGCCTGCAGGCTCTTGAGTGCGGCTGGCTCAGCGCCCGTCAGATCGAAGCTGCTCGTCGTGCGATGACCCGTTATATCAAGCGGGGCGGTAAGATTTGGATCCGTACCTTCCCCCATAAGCCGCTGACGAGTAAACCTGCTGAAACCCGGATGGGTAAAGGTAAGGGCTCTCCGGAAAAGTGGGTCGCTGTCGTCAAGCCCGGACATATCATTTATGAGATGCAGGGTGTTCACGAGGATATCGCACGGGAGGCGTTCCGCCTTGCAGCTCACAAGCTGCCGATGCGGACCAAGTTTGTAAAAAGAGAGGCCGGATCAGATGAAGGCTAGTGAACTTAACGATCTGAAGGTTGAGGAATTGCAGGCCAAGGCGAGTGAACTCCAGCAGGAAATGTTCAATCTGCGCTTCCAGCTCCATACGGGACATCTGGAAAACACTGCTCGGCTTTCCCAGATCAAAAAGGACGTCGCTCGTGTGAAGACTGTCCTCAATCAAAAACTGGGTGCCTAGTAAGGACGAGGGAAAACCATGAGTAATGAACGAGGAAACCGGAGAACCCGGACCGGGATCGTGGTCAGCAACAAGATGGATAAAACCGTCGTTGTTCAGATGGACCGGCTGGTCAAGCACAGTGTTTACAAGAAGTACATCAAGCGCAAGGTAACCTGTAAGGCTCACGATGAGCTGAACGCCTGCGATATTGGTGACAAAGTTCTTATTGCCGAAACCAGGCCCTTGTCCCGCGACAAGAGATGGCGTGTCCGCCAGGTTCTGGAAAAGTCAGTAACCGCATAGGAGATTTTAGTCATGATTCAGATGCAGACCATACTCAGTGCTGCTGACAACTCCGGCGCGAAGAAACTCTGCTGCATCAAGGTTCCCGGCGGTTCCAAGCGTAAATATGCTGGAATCGGCGATGTGATCATTTGCAGCGTCAAGGAAGCTTTGCCGAACTCCAAGGTAAAAAAGGGTGACGTTGTTCGTGCGGTTATCGTGCGAACGACCAAGGAAATCTCCCGTCCTGACGGTTCCTTTATCCGCTTTGACGTGAATTCGGCAGTTGTTGTCAGTCAGGCCAACGAGCCAGTCGGCACACGGATTTTCGGACCTGTGGCACGTGAGTTGCGCGCCCGCCAGTTCATGAAGATCGTTTCGCTGGCCCCTGAAGTTCTTTAATAACGATTGCTTGGAGAGTCATAGCGATGGCAGTGGCAAAGTTGCATGTCAAAAAAAATGACATGGTGAAAATTATCGCCGGCAAGGAAAAGGGTAAAACTGGTAAGGTTTTGCGGGTTTTTCCGGCCAAGGGCCGCGTTGTGGTTGAAAGCCTCAACATTATAAAGCGCCACACACGTCCGACCCAGCACCATCCGGATGGTGGAATTGTCGAGAAGGAAGCAGCACTCAGCATTTCGAACGTTATGTTGATCTGTGGTTCCTGCAACGAGTCCGCACGGACCGGTGTTCGTTCCCTCGACGATGGCAGCAAGGCCCGTTACTGCAAAAAGTGTAACGAGATTGTCGATAAATAAACGGAGATTTTGATGGCCAGGTTAAAGCAGGCATATCAGCAGGAACAGATCCCTGAACTGATGAAGGAATTCCAGTACAAAAATGTAATGGAAGTTCCCAAGATCGAAAAAGTCGTTCTGAACATGGGCCTGGGTGAAGCAATCCAGAATCCCAAACTGCTTGAATCGGCAGTTGCGGAACTCGAAAAAATCACAGGCCAGAAGGCCGTCATCACCCGAGCAAAGAAGTCGATTGCGAGCTTTAAGCTTCGTGAGGAGATGTCGATCGGTGCCTGTGTAACCCTGCGACAGACTCGTGCCTGGGAGTTTCTTGATCGTTTGATCAACGTTGCTCTTCCCCGGGTCCGTGATTTCAAGGGGGTCTCTCCCAAGGCCTTTGACGGCCGCGGGAACTATACCCTTGGAATCCGGGAGCAATTGATTTTCCCGGAAATCGATATCGAGGCAATCGCAAAGGTTTCAGGCCTTAATGTGACGATTGTTACCACGGCAAAGACCGATGAAGAAGGGCGTGCTCTTCTCAAGGGTCTCGGGATGCCGTTCAGGAAATAGAGACTGGATAGCGGAGGACTGTTGTGGCTAAGAAGTCAATGATTGCCAAGGCGAAACGACCTAGTAAGTTCAAGGTCAGGGACTATAACCGTTGCCCGATTTGCGGTCGTCCCCGCGCCTATTACCGTAAGTTCGATATGTGCAGAATCTGTCTGCGGAAACTGGCCTCCGAAGGGAAAGTTCCCGGTGTGGTCAAGTCCAGCTGGTAGCCCCGGCAAAGAGGAGTAACACCGATGTCAATGACTGATCCAATGGCGGACCTGTTGACCCGTATTCGCAATGCGGGCATGGCCGGACATGCCAAGCTTGATGTTCCTTCCAGCAATGTCAAGGTCGCTGTGACCAACACTCTGAAAGAACTCGGTTACATCAAAAATTACAAAGTCATCACCGACAACAAGCAGGGTGTCTTGCGGATTCATCTGAAGTATGATGATAACCAGGATCCGGTGATTCACGAAATCAAGAGGATTTCTACTCCGGGCCGTCGCGTCTACGTCGGCAAGGATGAGATCCCCACGATTAAGAACGGTCACGGTTGTTGTATCCTGTCGACCTCGCAAGGGGTCCTTGATGATGTTGCTGCTCGCCAGGCGCAGGTTGGCGGTGAAGTGATCTGTACCGTCTGGTAAGAGATGAAGTTAGGAGCTTAGAGCATGTCAAGAATTGGTAAAATGCCGATAGCGATCCCTGCAGGGGTGAAAGTCTCTCTGGATGGTGCGACAGTCAAGGTGCAGGGTCCCAAGGGGACACTCAGCCAGGATCTGCCGCAACGGATTCCGGTCGCTATTGAGGCTGAACAGGTTGTGGTCGCTCGTCCGAGTGATGAAAAGGATGATCGTGCTTTGCACGGTCTGGTTCGTTCTCTGATCAACAACATGGTCGTTGGTGTTACCCAGGGCTTCACAAAAGGTCTGGAAATTAATGGCGTCGGCTATCGTGCCGAAGTCAGCGGCAAGACCTTGACAATGGCTCTCGGTTACTCTCATCCCGTTGTCTATGAGCTTCCGGAAGGGATCGAGGTTGAGGTCGAAAAACAGACCAGACTGACCGTCAAGGGTATCGATAAGCAACTGGTTGGTTCCGCCGCCGCAAAAATTCGCTCATTTCGTAAACCCGAGCCTTATAAAGGCAAAGGGATTAAGTACGCGGATGAGAAAATTGTGCGTAAGGCCGGCAAGACTGGTAAGTAGGTTTTATAGCTAGAAGGAGTTAGGCAGTGGACGTTTCCCAGAAGAGACGGATTGCCCGGTTGAAGCGTCAGTCGCGCGTCCGGAAAAAGGTTCAAGGCACATTGGAACGCCCCAGGCTTTCAGTGTTCCGCAGTTCCAACCATATATACGCTCAGATTATTGAAGATGTGAACGGCCGGACCCTGGCCGCAGCATCGACGCTGACGAAGAGTGTTGCCGAGAGTCTGCAGGGCAAAGGAAATGTCGAAGCAGCGAAAGCTGTGGGCGCTGCCATTGCTAAAAAGGCGCTTGAGAAGAATATTACCAATGTCGTCTTTGACCGGAATGGCTTTCTGTATCAGGGGCGCGTTCAAGCACTTGCAGACGCCGCTCGTGAAGCTGGTCTGAAGTTGTAGAGGAGAATAGCGTGCTGCTAATCGATCCAAATGAATTGAACTTGACCGATCGGGTGATTCACATCAACCGGAACTCCAAAGTTGTCAAGGGTGGACGTCGTTTCAGCTTTTCAGCTTTGGTTGTCGTAGGTGACGGCGAAGGGCATGTCGGATACGGCCTGGGTAAAGCCAAGGAAGTTCCAGAGGCGATCAGGAAAGGCGTGGAACAAGCCAAGAAGAGTTTGGTCAAGGTTCCGCTGCAGGACCGGACAATCCCTTACGATGTCATCGGCAAGTTCGGCGCCGGCAGGGTTTTGCTCAAGCCTGCATCTGAGGGTACCGGCGTTATTGCAGGTGGTGCTGTCAGGCCGATTCTGGAAGCAGTCGGAATCAGCAATATCCTGACCAAGTGTCTCGGCTCAAATAATCCGCATAATGTGGTCAAGGCCACGATTAATGCGCTGAAGATGCTGAAAAGCCCCGACGAGATCAGAGCTCGTCGTGGTTTGAACGACTAGCATCGGTTTCGAGGAGAACCCCATGGCGGCTGAATTAAAAGTCACCCTAAGAAAAAGCCCAATCGGGCGTAGTGCCTATTTTGGCAAGGTACTTAAAGGGCTCGGGCTCAAACGTCTGCAGCAGACGGTTGTCTTGCAGGATACTCCGCAGATTCGCGGAATGATTCGCAAGGTTGAGCATATGGTTGCGGTCGAAGACTGATTGTCAGCAGAGGACAGCAAGATGGATTTAAGTAATCTCAAACCGGCTATCGGTTCCACAAGCAATAGAAAGCGGATTGGTCGTGGTCC
The DNA here is from genome assembly GCA_036396915.1 of Geopsychrobacteraceae bacterium. GTDB lineage: Bacteria > Desulfobacterota > Desulfuromonadia > Desulfuromonadales > Geopsychrobacteraceae > BM509. Next base: position 8,835 of record DASWJX010000086.1, read on the forward strand.
CGGTTCCGGAACTGGAAAAACTTCGGGCAAGGGTCATAAGGGACAGAACGCACGGAGCGGCGGTGGTGTCAAGCCCGGCTTTGAGGGCGGCCAGATGCCTTTGCAGCGGCGCTTGCCTAAACGTGGTTTCGTCTCTTTGAATCGCAAAGAGTACGTCCTGGTGAATCTACGCGATCTTGAATCGTTTGAGGCGGGGAGCGTTGTAGATCTTGAGGCATTGGGCAAGGCCGGCTTTCTCTCCAAACTCAAGGATGGCGTAAAAATCCTGGCGGACGGCGAGTTGACAAAAGCGTTGACGGTGCAAGCTCACAAATTCAGCAAGTCTGCAGTAGCCAGGATTGAGGCTGCTGGGGGCAAGGCCGAGGTACTTTAAATTGATAAATACGCTGCAGAACATCTTTTCCATCCCTGAACTGCGGCGTCGCATCCTATTTACTCTCGGTATGCTCGCAGTCTATCGGATCGGCTGCCATGTTCCGACACCGGGGATCGACGCTCAAGTGTTGGCGAAGTTTTTTGAAGGGACCGAGGGAACCTTGCTCGGGATGGTCAGTGCCTTTACTGGCGGCGCACTGGAGCGCATGACCGTATTTGCCCTGGGAATCATGCCCTACATCAGTGCGTCGATCATTCTTCAGCTTTTGACTGTCGTTTTCGAGCCGATTGAAAAGCTGTCGAAAGAGGGTGAGCAGGGTCGTAAGAAGATCACCCAGTATACGCGGTACGGAACAATCGTCCTGGCCATTATTCAGGGCGCCGGCATTGCCGTCGGCCTGCAAACCATGACCGGGCCTGCGGGCGAGCCGGTTGTCTCCAGTCCGGGGCCGGGTTTCATCTTCATGACGGTTCTGACCCTTACGGCCGGTACTGCTTTTATCATGTGGCTTGGCGAGCAAATAACCGAGCGCGGCATCGGTAACGGCATCTCACTGATCATTTTTGCCGGGATTATTGCGGGAACCCCTTCCGCAATCATTAACTCCATGCGCCTGGTCAGTACCGGTGCGATGACGCCGACGATTGTGCTCTTTATTCTTGCATTGATGTTGCTTGTTGTCGCCGCAATTATCTTTATGGAACGCGCTCAGCGCCGCGTGCCGATCCATTATGCAAAGCGGGTAGTCGGCATGCGGAACATGGGCGGACAGTCAAGTCACTTGCCGCTGAAAATCAACATGAGCGGCGTTATACCACCTATTTTCGCCAGCTCGATCATTATGTTTCCCGCCACGGTGGCGAACCTGATCGATGTACCCTGGGTCCAGTCGGTGGCGGCAGTCATGACCCCTGAACACTGGATCTACAATCTTTTTTATATTGCATTTATCGTGTTCTTCTGCTACTTCTACACGGCTGTCACCTTTAATCCGATCAATGTTTCTGAAAACATCAAGAACCAAGGTGGCTATGTGCCCGGCATCAGGCCGGGGAAAGAGACCGCGGACTATCTCGATACAGTGCTTGGTCGCCTGACTTTTGCCGGTGCGGTCTATGTGTCGGCGGTTTGTGTCTTGCCGACGATACTGATCAGCAAGTTCAATGTGCCCTTTTTCTTCGGCGGAACTTCGTTGCTGATTGTTGTCGGTGTCGGCATGGATACCGCTTCGCAGATTGAAGCTCATTTGATCTCACGCTCTTATGAAGGCTTTATGAAGGGCGTTACGCTCAAGGGTCGTCGTGGTTAGGATGGGGGGTACGTCGATGAAGTTGATATTGCTCGGACCTCCCGGCGCAGGTAAGGGGACGCAGGCTGCGATGCTCGTGGAGCGTTTTTCCGTGCCGCAGATTTCGACCGGGGATATGCTGCGTGCGGCTGTCCGTGAACAGACCGAAATGGGCCTCAGGGCCAAGGCCTGCATGGACGCCGGCGATCTGGTTCCGGATCTTGTTGTTGTCGGCATTGTTCGTGAGCGGCTGCAGCAACCGGACTGCGATGGCGGGTTTATCCTTGACGGTTTTCCGCGGACGGTTCCTCAGGCGGATGCTTTGACGCAATGTCTTGACGAACTCGGCAAGGGCCTGGATGCTGTTGTTTCGCTTGAGGTTGACACCGAAGCGCTGGTCGAGCGTCTGACCGGTCGACGGACCTGCAGTGAGTGCGGCAGGGGCTATCACATCACGTTTGACCCGCCGGCTCAGGCCGGTGTCTGTGATGCTTGTTCCGGGTCGCTGATTCAACGTGATGATGATCAGGAAGCGACCATTCGCAACCGGATGAATGTATATCGCGAGCAGACTGCGCCACTGGAGAATTATTATCAGGAGCGCGGGCTGTTGACGTCTGTCGATGGTATGGCTGATATTGCTGTAGTGCAGGAACAGATCATCAGGGTTCTGCGGGTCGATTAAATGATTGTGCTTAAGACATCGGCAGAGCTGGGCCGGATGAGAACCTCCGGTCGAATGGTTGCTGAAGTTCTTAAAATGCTTGAGAGGCACGTTGCACCCGGGGTTACAACCCTGGAGCTGAATCGACTGGCGGAAGATCAGTGCCGAAAATGGAAGGCTCGCCCTGCCTTTAAGGGATACGGCGGCTTTCCTTTTACTATTTGCGCATCGCCGAATGATCGGGTTGTTCATGGTTTTCCGAATGCGGAGCCATTGAAGGACGGCGAAATTCTCAGTATCGATTTCGGTCTGATTTATGACGGATTTTACGGAGACGCGGCGGTCACACTGCCGGTCGGTGAAATAGATGACAGTACCAGGTTGTTGCTGGACGTGACACGTCGCTCTTTGGCAGACGGCATCGCAGCGGCGGTCAACAACGGCAGACTCTCGGATATTTCACATGCGGTGCAGAAACGGGTTGAAAGCGCGGGCTTCAGTGTCGTGCGTGAGTTTGTCGGTCACGGCATCGGATCGCAACTGCATGAGGATCCGCAGATACCAAATTATGGTCCGCCCGCGAGGGGACCGAAGCTGAAATCGGGAATGACGCTGGCAATCGAGCCGATGGTCAATGTCGGTTCTCCGGCAGTGCGGGTTCTTGAAGACGGCTGGACAGCGGTAACCCTTGATGGCCGGTTATCTGCGCATTTTGAACATACGATAGCAATTACTGATCGGGGGCCGGAAATTTTGACGCGGCTCTGAACATAGCCGATCTCCATGGCGAGATCGGATGGATAATTGAGACAGAAGTAGAAAAGGATCTCACAATGAAGGTTAGAGCTTCGGTAAAGAAGATCTGTGATAAGTGCAAAGTGATCAAACGCAAAGGCGTTATCCGGATCATCTGCGAGAATCCCAAACACAAGCAAAGACAGGGATAAGGTCCTAGGAGGAAAAGACATTGGCACGTATTGCTGGAGTCGATTTACCGCGCAACAAGCGCATTGAGGTGGCGTTGACCTATATTTATGGGATTGGCCGCACCATGTCGAAAGATATACTGAACAAGGCAAGCATCGATTTCAATGCCCGTTCGGATGATCTGACGGAAGCCGAATTGGCAAAAATCCGTGAAATTGTCGACCGTGAACATGCGGTTGAAGGGGATTTGCGCCGTGAAGTTTCCATGAATATCAAACGGTTGATGGATCTGGGCTGCTACCGCGGTTTGCGCCATCGGAAGGGTCTTCCGGTCAACGGTCAGAAGACCAAGACCAATGCCCGTACCCGCAAAGGTCCCAAGAAGACCGTTGCCGGTAAGAAGAAATAAGCGGAGGTAGCATGGCTAAGTCAGGCAAGAAAGTCAGCAGGAAGAAAGTCGAAAAGAAGAATATCGCCAAGGGTGTGGCGCATATTCAGGCGACTTTCAATAATACAATTGTGACGATCTGTGATCCGGCAGGCAATGTCGTGTCCTGGTCCACTGCCGGCGCAAAAGGGTTCAAGGGTTCTCGAAAGAGTACACCTTTTGCCGCCCAGATGGCTGCGGAAGAAGCTGCGGCCAAGGCCATGGAACACGGTATGCGTTCTGTCGAGGCTTGCGTCAAGGGGCCCGGTACTGGTCGCGAATCAGCACTGCGTGCTCTGGCGACTGCTGGTCTTACGGTAACTATGATCAAGGACGTAACACCGATTCCTCATAACGGTTGCCGTCCGCCCAAGCGTCGTCGCGTATAAGCGGCAAGGAGGAAGAAGTTGGCAAGGTATTCAGGTCCTGTCTGCCGTCAGTGCAGAAGAGAAAATATGAAGTTGTTCCTCAAGGGGGACAGGTGCTTTACTGATAAGTGCGCAGTGGAACGTCGTAACTACGCTCCCGGTCAGCACGGTCAGCGCCGCAGCAAGGTGACCGATTACGGGACCCAGTTGCGCGAGAAGCAGAAGACAAAACGTTCTTACGGATTGCAGGAGAAGCAGTTCCGCCTGTATTTCAAGAAGGCGGACCGGATGAGGGGTGTTACCGGTGAAATTCTGCTGATGCTGCTGGAGCGGCGCCTGGACAGTACCATCTACCGTCTCGGTTTTTCCGCATCACGTGCTCAGGCCAGGACACTGGTTCGTCACGGACATTTCCTGATCAATGGCCGCAAGGTCGACATCCCCTCGTTCCAGGTGTCGGTCGGCGATATCATTGAATTGCGTGAAAAGAGTCGTCAGGTGGCCTGCATCAACGAATCGCTCGACAGTGTCATGCGGCGCGGCATCCCCTCATGGATCGAACTGGAGCGGGACGCGTTCAAGGGCACCATCAAGACACTGCCGGTACGTGAAGAACTGACCACGCCTGAGTTCCAGGAACAGCTGATTGTTGAACTCTACTCCAAGTAATCAGTCAACCGAGTCAGTTCCATCTGGAGACGGAGAACTCTTATATGTATAAAAACTGGAGAGATCTGATCAAGCCCAAGCGGTTACAGGTCGAAACAGATACCCTTACTGACGGCTACGGAAAATTCGTAGCGGAACCTTTTGAGCGCGGTTTCGGTACAACCCTGGGGAATTCGCTGCGTCGCGTGCTGTTGTCTTCCTTGCAGGGCGCGGCGATAACATCGGTACGGATTAAAAACGTACAGCATGAATTCTCCAGTGTGCCCGGAGTGACCGAAGATGTAACCGACATCATCCTCAACCTGAAGGGGGTAAAGGTTCGTCTCCATGGGCAGGAGCCGCGCAATATCCGGATCGTCAAGAAGGGCGCCGGGGTCGTCAAGGCCGGCGATATCATAACCGACAGCAATATCGAGATCCTCAATCCGGATCATCATATTGCGACCTGCGGCAAAGAGGCGGACCTGGAAGTGGATATGTCTGTTGCCATGGGTAAGGGTTATGTGCCCGCCGATCGTAATCGCGATCAGGACGCACCGGTCGGGACGATTCCGGTCGACGCCATTTTTACACCGATTCAAAAGGTTAATTTTACGGTGTCCAATGCGCGTGTCGGTCAGATCACCGATTACGACAAGTTGACACTGGAACTTTATACCGACGGCAGTGTGCGTCCTGATGATGCGGTCGCTTTTGCTTCCAAAATTCTCAAGGAGCAGCTGCAGATTTTCATCAATTTTGATGAATCGGACGAGCCCGTTGTCATTGAAGAGTCGGATGCCCGTCAGAAGATCAATGAAAATCTTTATCGGTCGGTCGAAGAGCTGGAGCTTTCGGTGCGCAGTGCAAACTGCCTGAAGAATGCTCAGATCAATCTGATCGGCGAACTGGTTCAGAAGAGCGAAGCGGAAATGCTGAAAACGCAGAATTTCGGCCGCAAGTCTCTGAACGAAATCAAGGATATCCTCGCCGAAATGGGTCTTTCTCTTGGGATGAAGCTGGAAAGTTTCCCTGATCCCGAGTACTTGAAGTTGCTACAACAGGGGCAGTCCGACGATTAACGTCGAGTCTCTGCGCAATTACGAAAGGAACAGAAAACAATGCGTCACAATTATTCCGGAAGACGTCTCGGCCGCAAGCCCGATCATCGCGCACATATGATGCGCAACATGGTGACCTCTTTCTTTGAGTTTGAAAGAATTACGACGACCGACACCCGGGCCAAGGAGCTGCGGAAACTGGTCGAGCGGATGATCACTCTGGGCAAGCGTGGCGAGCTGCACGCCCGTCGCCAGGCTCTTCAGGTCATTCGTGATGAGAAGGTGGTTGCCAAACTGTTTGAACTGATCGCCCCCCGTTACCAGGATCGCCCTGGCGGCTACACTCGGATTATCAAGCTCAACAACCGCCTGGGTGATAACGCGCCCATGTCGGTGATCGAGCTGGTGGAAGAAGAGTTTACCGCAAAACCGAAGGCGAAGGTTCCTGTTGCGGAGGCAGCTCAGCCGGTCCCGGAGGTTGTCGCTGAAGCAGCCGCCGAGCCTGAACAGGTCGCGGAGACTGCAACTGAGCAAGAGGAAAAATCTGAAGGTTGATCCCTTCCGGTTGATCTGTTTCCAAAGGGGCAAGGAGCTTAAGACTCCTTGCCCCTTTTGGTTTTGAGCCGGCGCCGGATTCCGCTTCCCGCTGAAGTCAGTCGGCTCTGCCTGATGGCGATCCTGCCTTGTCCCCGCGCGCCCTGTCCGCCAGGGTGCACAGCCACGGTTGCTACTGGAGGTTCTGATGCACGATCAAGGCATTCAAGTGCTGCTTGGAACTGTCAAAAAGCTGTTGCGTCGCGGCGCGACCCCCAACCTTGCCAAAGTTCTGATCAAGATCCATCCCGCTGATATTGCTCATCTGCTCCGTTATCTCGATCTCAAAGACCAGCAGATTCTGTTCAATCTGATTCCTGATAAAGTCAAGGCCGCCGATGTCCTGTCCGAGCTGGAGTGGAATATCGGTGCCCAGCTTCTTGAATTGCTCGATGTCGAAACGGCGATCACCATTCTGCATGAAATGGCGGATGACGACAGTGTCGAACTGATCCGCAACCTGCCGGAAGAATTGTCGGACGCGATCCTTGCGGCCATGAAAAACGAGCACTCCGAAGAGTTGGAACAACTGCTCGGCTACGACGAGGAGACCGCCGGCGGCATTATGTCGACCGACGTTTTTTCTCTCGAACAATCACTGACTGTCGGTCAGGCCATCGAGGCGCTGCAGGACGCAGAGGACTTTGAGATGGTCTTTTACGTCTATGTCACCGACGAACACAACCATCTGGTGGGGGTCCTTTCGTTACGGCAACTTTTGACTGTCCCGCCGTCGACCCTTTTGGGTGATATCATGACCACCGAGGTGATGCGGGTCCGCACCGACATGGATCAGGAAATGGTTGCGGAGATGGTGGCCAAATATAACATCCTGGCCATTCCTGTCGTTGACGACAAGGGCAAGCTGATGGGTTTGATTACGGTCGATGATGTTATCGATGTCATGCGCCAGGAAGCGACCGAAGATATTTTCAAGATGGCCGGCGCCAACGAAGAAGAATTGATGTACGGCAATCAGGCGTTCAAAATCGCCCGCTCACGCCTGCCCTGGCTTCTCAGCACCCTGCTGGGTGGCGTGATCACCGGTTCTTTGATGTGGGTCTACCGGCTGACCCTGGAGCAGGTGGTTGCCCTGATTACCTTCATTCCCGTTATTACCGGTATGGGCGGCAATGTCGGCGGCCAGACCTCGACGATTGTCGTTCGCGGTTTCGCCACCGGGCGGATCGACTTTTCCATCATCAGGCAGGTTTTTTTCAAGGAATTGCGGGTCGGGCTGATCATGGGAACCGTCTGCGGCCTGGTCATTGCCTGCGTCGCCGTGATCTGGCACCATAATCTTTATCTGGGCATGGTGGTCGGTATCGCCATGGCCGTCGCCATTTCCGTCGCGGCCTGCATGGGCGTCCTGGCCACTTCATTTTTCAAGCGGATCGGGGTTGATCCCGCCATTGCCTCCAGCCCGTTTGTCCAGACCGTCAATGATATTACCGGGATTCTGATCTATTTCAGCACCGCTACGCTTTTCATCGCCCAGTTGAGCTAGTCGTCATGCCGCCGCTGATCTGTCGCAGTGAGGCTCTGGTGATGCGCCACCTCAATTACGGCGAGGCGGACCGGATCGTAACGCTGTTGACCCCGGCGCACGGGATGATCAAGGGTTTTGCCCGCGCCGCGCGCAAAAGTCGCAAACGCTTCGGGGTGGGCCTGGAGCCGTTCAGCCGGATCGAGATTCAGTGGCGTGCCGGTCGGAGCGATCTCTGTTTGCTTCAGGATGCCGAACTGCTCGACGCCCGCTCCGGCCTGCGCGGCGATCTGCAGAACTTTGCTCTCGCCTGCTACGGCATCGAACTGGTCGAGATGCTGCTGCACGAAGGTGAACCGCACCCTGACATCTATCAGCTGCTGCAGGCTTATCTCGATTGCCTGGCCGGTGGCGGCGAGCAGTCGTTCGCACGCCTGCTCCTTGAATTGCGGTTGATCGCGCGGCTCGGTTATGGCCCTCATCTGCTCCACTGCAGCGCGTGTTTTGAACATTTCTCGGCGGGCCGCGCCGCCTTCGATGCCGAGCGCGGCGGCGGGCTCTGTCTCGCTTGCGCCGGGAGTGCTCCGCATCTGCACTGCGCAGTCGGCACCCTCGGTTCACTGGCGCGTTGTCTGCAGACGCCGGTCGGGCGGTTTGAGGGGTTCCGCTTCGGAACCACGACCCTGCGGGAGGGACGGGAGCTGCTCGATTCGGTCCTGCGCCGGATCTTGCCGCGCCCCCTGAAATCATTAGCTTTCCTGACGGAAACAACAGTCGCGACTGACCCTTGACATCCCTTGCTCAAGGCGGCTAAACTTCCCGTCGATTGTGTGCAGTATACGCTTTTCCCGCCTTGCATCGGCGGCTAATTCAGTAATTGGAGGCAGTGTGACTTTTCAGGATTTGATTCTATCCCTGCAGAACTATTGGGCCAGGCAGGGGTGTGTTATTCAGCAGCCGTACGATATTGAAAAAGGCGCCGGCACGTTCAATCCCGCCACGTTTTTACGGGTACTCGGACCGGAGCCCTGGAAGGTCGCCTACGTTGAACCGTCCAGGCGGCCGACCGACGGGCGGTATGGTGAAAATCCCAACCGTCTGCAGCACTATTATCAGTTTCAGGTGATCCTCAAACCCTCCCCGCAAAACATCCAGGACCTCTACCTCGACTCCTTGAAGAGCTTCGGTATCGATCCCAAGGCCCATGATATCCGTTTTGTCGAAGATGACTGGGAGTCCCCGACGCTCGGCGCCTGGGGTCTGGGTTGGGAAGTCTGGCTCGACGGCATGGAAATCACCCAGTTCACCTATTTTCAGCAGGCCGGCGGCATCGACCTGAAACCGGTGTCGGGCGAGATCACCTACGGGATCGAGCGGATTGCCATGTATATTCAGGGCGTCGACAACGTCTACGATCTGGAATGGGTCAACGGGATCAAGTACGGCGATATCCATCATCAGACCGAGGTGGAGTTCTCCCGCTACAACTTCGAAGAGGCCGATACCGGGATGCTTTTCCAGCTGTTCGACATGTACGAGAAAGAGTGCCTGCGGCTGGCCGAGCAGGAGCTGGTCTTCCCGGCTTACGATTTCGTCCTCAAAGGCTCGCACGCCTTCAACCTGCTTGACGCCCGCAGCGCTATTTCGGTGACGGAACGGGCCGGTTACATCGGCCGGGTGCGCACTATGGCGAAACTCTGTGCCGAAGGGTACGTCGTTCAGCGGGAAAAGCTGGGCCATCCGTTGCTGAAAAAGTAGCGCTGACACGCTGTTATCGCTGTTGCATCCGGGCCATGACACCGGATTCTTGAATACTGGAGATCGACATGTCTGCTGAACTGTTTCTGGAACTGGGCACCGAGGAGATCCCTGCCGGGTTTATCCCCCGGGCCCTGGAAGATATGAAGCGCCTGCTGACGCAGGAGCTTGAACAGGCGCGCATCACCCATGGTGAAATGCGCACCTTCGCGACGCCGCGGCGCCTGGCTATTTCGGTTCAGCAGGTTGGCCGGCAGCAGCAACGTCAAAACCTGGAAGTGACCGGACCGCCGGCGCGGGTTGCCTTCGACGCCGCCGGCAAGCCGACCAAGGCCGCCGAAGGCTTCGCCCGCACCAACGGGGTCAGCGTTGAGGAGCTGCAGCGGATTGAAACGGAAAAGGGCGAGTATCTGTTCATCTCCAAGGTGATAGAGGGGGGCGACAGCGCCGCTCAGCTGCCGGATATCCTGTCGCGCATGATCGGACAGATTCCGTTTCGGAAGTCGATGCGCTGGAAGGATCTGGAGGTCCGTTTCGCCCGTCCCATGCACTGGATCGTCGCCTTGTACGACGGCCAGGTGGTGCCCTTTTCCTTCGGCGATATCGCCAGCGGCAACCGTTCACGCGGGCATCGATTCATGGCCCCCGATGAATTTTCCGTCAGCGGGGTGGAGGACTATCTGATTCAGGCGGAAGCGCATCACGTCATTCCTGAAGTCGAAAAACGCCAGGCGTTGATTGCCGGCCAGCTCAAGGCGTTGGAACAGGAGCTCGGCGGGACGATCACCCCGGACGCTGAACTGCTCGAAGAGGTCAGCTACCTGGTTGAAACGCCGCAGGCCCTGGCCGGCAGTATCGAAGAGGAATTCCTGCAACTGCCGAAGGAACTGCTGATCACCAGCATGCGCGAGCATCAGCGCTACTTCACCCTGGTCGACGCGCAGGGCCGGCTGCTGCCGCATTTCATCACGGTGGCCAATACCCTGGCCAGCGACCCCCAGGTCGTGGTGCGCGGCAACGAACGGGTGCTGCGCGCCCGCCTGTCGGATGCCATGTTCTTCTGGCGGGAAGACCGCAAGTCGTTGCTGGAAGCCCGGCTTGAACCGCTGAAAAAGGTTGTCTATCAGGCCAGGCTGGGGACCAGCTTCGAGAAGATCGAGCGCTTTCAGGCCCTGGCGGTCGCGCTGGCCGAGCAGTTCAATCCCGAGCTTGCCGGCCTGACTGCGCGGGCGGCGCTGCTGGCCAAGTGTGATCTGGAAACCGGCATGGTCTACGAGTTTCCCGAGCTCCAGGGGGTCATGGGCCGCGAATATGCGCGGCTGGAAGGGGAGGACCCGCGCGTTGCGCTGGCGATTTTTGAGCACTACCTGCCGACTCAGGCCGGCGGCGCACTGCCCAGCGACGATGTCGGCGCTTTCGTATCGCTGGCGGACAAGATCGATACCCTGTGCGGCTGCTTCGGGGTCGGCCTGATCCCGACCGGCACCGCCGATCCTTATGCCCTGCGCCGCAGCGCAATCGGTATCCTGTCGATTATCCTCGAGCGCGGTTATGCCCTGCGCATTCCGGAGCTGGTGGCCCGCAGTGTCGCGCTGCTGGAAGCGAAGTTGACGCGGCCCGCCGCGGAGGTCCGCAGCGACGTCATCGCATTCATCCGCCTGCGGCTGGTGAACATGCTGACCGCACAGCAGTACCCGCAGGACGTGGTTGACGCGGTCCTCAGCGCTGCTTTCGAGGAACCGGTCGATTCCGTCGAGCGGGTCAAGGCCCTGGCCGCCCTCAAAGGTCGTGAAGATTTCGAGCCGTTGGCCGTCGCTTTCAAGCGGGTGGTCAATATCATCAAGGGCGGCGTCGAGGCCGCTATCGATCCGTCGCTCTTTGAGGATGCCGTCGAGACCGCATTGTACAGCGCTCTGCAGCGGGTCCGCAGCGAGGTCGCCGGGCAGGTCGCAAAGCGCGATTATCAAGCGGCCCTGGAGACGATTGCCGGGCTGCGGGGGCCGGTCGATGATTTCTTTGACGGTGTGATGGTCATGGCGCAGGATCAGGCCGTCCGCACCAACCGCATGGCCCTGCTCACCGGGGTTGCGCAGCTGTTTGCCGGGATCGCCGATTTCGGGCGTATTTCCGCCTAGGAGCCTGTCGTCGCTCCGGTACGGGCATGTCCGGAGCAACGCCAGGTTCAGCGCAATCTGATCAATCCGCATAAAGACAGTTGTTGATGGCCGGAGGACGTTTTTCCGGCTTCGGCGAGGATCTCAATGTTGCGTATCGGCACCCTCAGTAGTTATCGGAAGGCTTTTCTGAACGCTGCGCCGGGGTGCGTCCGATACGGCACGAGTTGCTTGCTGAAGCGGACGGAGGCGTCATCCGGCTTTTTTTATTGTTGACGGAGACATACATCAGAGGAGAACAGCAACATGACCAAGTACGTCTATTTTTTTGGAGATGGACAGGCTGAAGGGTCCGGGGCGATGCGCAACCTGCTGGGCGGCAAGGGCGCGAACCTGGCGGAAATGACCGCCATCGGGCTGCCGGTTCCGGCCGGATTCACCCTCTCCACGGAAGTCTGCAGCGCGTTTTATGCCAATAACCGCCATTATCCGGACGGCTTGAAAGAGGAGGTCGCCGAACATCTGCAACGGGTCGAGCAGCTGATGGGCAAACGCTTCGGCGACCGCGACAATCCGCTGCTGGTGTCGGTCCGCTCCGGTGGCCGGGCTTCGATGCCGGGCATGATGGATACCGTCCTGAATCTCGGTCTGAACGATCAGACGGTTCAGGGGATCATCCGCCAGAGCAACGATGCGCGCTTTGCCTACGACTCGTATCGGCGTTTTATTCAGATGTACGCCAATGTCGTCATGGGGATGAACGGCGATGCCCTTGAGGACATCCTTGAGGAAATGAAGCACCGGCGGGACGTCGAGCTTGATACCGGCTTGAGCGCCGACGATCTGAAACAGCTGGTCGCCCTGTTCAAGAACAAGGTCAAGGAGACGCTCGGCCGGGACTTTCCCGAGGATCCGCACGAGCAGCTGTGGGGAGCCATCGGCGCCGTTTTCGGCTCCTGGATGAACCCGCGGGCCATCACCTACCGCCGTTTGCACAACATCCCCGCGGACTGGGGAACCGCGGTGAACATCCAGTCGATGGTGTTCGGCAATATGGGTGATGATTGCGCGACCGGGGTCGCCTTTACCCGCAATCCGGCGACCGGCGAACGGCTCTTTTTCGGTGAATTCCTGGTCAATGCGCAGGGCGAAGACGTGGTGGCCGGGACCCGGACGCCGCAGCCGATCAACAAAGCCGGCGGTGACGGCAGCCTGCCGTCGATGGAAGAGGTGATGCCGGAGAGTTACCGGCAGCTGATGCAGATTCAGGACACCCTGGAGCGTCACTATCGGGACATGCAGGACATCGAGTTTACCATCGAAAAGGGCAAGCTCTACATGCTGCAGACCCGGACCGGCAAGCGGACCTCCAAGGCCTCGATCCGCATCGCCGTTGAGATGGAAAGAGAGGGGCTGATCACCGACAAGGAAGCCGTGCTGCGGGTTTCGCCGGACCAGCTGGATCAACTGCTGCATCTCTCTCTCGATCCCGAGGCCCCCAAGGAGAAGATTGCCAAGGGCCTGCCCGCCTCACCCGGAGCCGCCTGCGGAGAGGTGATCTTCTGCGCCGATGAAGCGGAAGCCGAAGCCAAGCTCGGTCGCAACGTGATCCTGGTGCGGATCGAGACCAGTCCTGAAGACATCCACGGCATGCATGCCGCGCAGGGGATTCTCACCGCGCGCGGCGGCATGACCTCCCATGCGGCGGTGGTCGCGCGCGGGATGGGGAAATGCTGCGTGTCCGGTTGCGGCGACATCAAGGTCGATTATCAGCAGGGTCTGTTCACCACGCGCGGCGGACAGGTGGTCAAGAAGGGCGATATCATCACCCTCGACGGCTCCACCGGCGAGGTCATGCTCGGCAAGGTGCCGACCGTGCAACCGGAGCTGACCGGCGACTACACCGAGCTGATGAGCTGGGTCGACAAGTACCGCCGCTTGCGGGTCCGCACCAATGCCGACACGCCGCACGATTCAAAGGTGGCCCGCGAGTTCGGTGCCGAGGGGATCGGTCTCTGCCGTACCGAGCACATGTTCTTTGACGGGGACCGGATCACGGCGGTGCGCGAGATGATTCTGGCGGCCGACCTGGACGGAAGAAAGGCGGCTCTGGACAAGATTCTGCCGATGCAGAAAAGCGACTTCCTGGGGATCTTCCGCGAAATGAAAGGCTTGCCGGTCACCGTCCGTCTGCTCGATCCGCCGCTGCACGAGTTTCTGCCGCATAGCGACAGCGAAATCGAAGAGCTGGCCAACGGTTTGAACGTCAACCCGCGGGTGCTCAAGGACAAGGTCGAGTCGCTGCACGAATTCAATCCGATGCTCGGTCATCGCGGTTGCCGTCTCGGCATCACCTATCCGGAAATTTACGACATGCAGGTCCGGGCCATCATGGAAGCGGCCTGCGAACTGGTCAAGGATGAAGGCTTCGAGATCGTCCCCGAAATCATGATTCCGCTGGTCGGCCATGTCAGGGAGCTGGAGATTCTGCGGGCCAATGCGATCCGCATCGCCGACGAGATCATCGCCCGTTACGGGGTCGAGGTCGAGTACCTGATCGGCACCATGATCGAGCTGCCCCGGGCCGCGCTCACCGCCGACGAGATCGCCGTTGAAGCCGAATTCTTCTCGTTCGGCACCAACGACCTGACCCAAACCTGTTTCGGCCTGTCGCGTGACGATGCGGGGAAATTTCTGCCTTACTATGTCGAACGGGAAATTCTGCCGAACGACCCGTTTGTGGCGATCGATCAGAGCGGTGTCGGCGAACTGGTGCGGATGGGCTGTGAAAAGGGTCGCGCCACCCGTCCCGACATCAAGCTGGGGATTTGCGGTGAGCATGGCGGCGAACCGTCCAGCGTCATCTTCTGCCACAAGATCGGCCTGGATTACGTGTCCTGTTCCCCCTTCCGGGTGCCGATAGCCCGTCTGGCGGCGGCCCATGCGGTGTTGCTGGAAGAATAACCGTCCGCCTTTCGACCGTTGTTCAGCAACAAGCCCCCGACACCATCGGTGTCGGGGGCTTGTTTTATGGTCGGGGCGCGAAGCCGGGCAACCCGCACGCCCGCTTTTACGCCCCGCGCTTAGCTGCCTGAAACGGTCTTGAACCACTCCCTGATCATGGTAATCGGGTCGCCGCTGGCAACCAGCCCGCCGAGCAGGGCCAGCACCGCCCAGACGCCCAGTACGACCATCACCAGCAGGGTGACAACGAGCGCCACCCGGAAGGTGATGACGAGCAGGGTCGTGCCGAACGAAACCCGGGACTGCTCTTTCGTCCCGCTTTTATGAGCCGTTGTGACGCGCATGCCGGACCCCCTTTTTCTCTGTTGCACTTCTGTTTACATTTTAGCGAGGCCCGGCAGAAAAAACAAGGCGGGCCGTCGGCAACCGCTGCGGGAAAGCTGACTGATGCGCTGTGCGGCAGATGGCTTTCAGCCGATAGCGCAGTCGTCGCTTGCACCGCTTGACAGCAGTCGCTGCAGGGTGACGGCCTGGTGCTTGTCCAGCCGTCCGCTTGCCGTCGCCAGTGCCAGCGTCTGCTGCCCCAGGCAGCGGTACAGTTCGAGCAGCTGCGGCACCTGCGCTTCGAGCGCCGCGATATGGCTTTCGACCGTACCGCTGTCGCCGCGCACGATCGGCCCGGTCAGGGCGCTCTCCGGATCGAGGCGGCCGAGGTTGTCGCTGGTGGCCTGCTGGATGGGACGCAGCAGCGCCAGCGCCTGCTGATTGTCGAATCCGCAGTGCAGCAACAGATCGCGCGCGGCGGCGGTGAGCGTCACCAGGTAGTTCGAGGCGATGCAGGCCGCCGCATGGTAGAGAACCTTGGCGTCGCTCGGCAGGCGAAAGCCCTGTGCCCCGATGGCCCCGACCAGCTGTTCCGCAAGCGGCACGGCGGCCTCGTCCCCCTCGATGGCGCAGGGGCAGTCGGTCAGGCGCGCAGCGGCCATCTCCCGGTCGGCAAAGGGGAGCAGGGGATGGATAGAAACCGCGGCGCAGGCCGAGCCGGCAACCGACATGAGCGAGGCCGGCTGCAGGCCGCTGAAGTGGACCAGGGTGGTTTGCTCCGGCAGGCCGGGATCCTGCTGCAGCCGGGCGGCCATGGCGCCG
Source organism: Geopsychrobacteraceae bacterium (assembly GCA_036396915.1). Taxonomy (GTDB): domain Bacteria; phylum Desulfobacterota; class Desulfuromonadia; order Desulfuromonadales; family Geopsychrobacteraceae; genus BM509. Next base: position 24,656 of record DASWJX010000086.1, read on the forward strand.
ATCTGATCGTCCGGCAGCGCCAGCAGCACCACCTGGCCCCGGCGGGCCTGGGCCGGATCGGTGGTAGCCGCCGCCGGGTCGCAGCCGATAAAGCGGGCGGCGTCTTCGGCACGCCGCTGGTCGCGGCCGATGACCGCGACCAGCGGATAGCCGGCCTGGTGCAGGCGTTTGCCGACGGCGGCCCCGACCCGGCCCGGTCCGATCAGCACGATCCGCGCTTTCATGCCACCGTGACCTCAAGGCTGCCGACCTGCTCGATTTCTCCCTGCAGCCGGTCGCCGCTGACCAGGCGACCGACCCCGGCCGGAGTGCCGGTGAGAATGATATCGCCCGCTTCCAGGGTATAGAATTGCGAAATTTCGCAAATGATCTGCTCCACCGAGCGGATCATCATGTTGGTGTTGCCCTGCTGTCTCAGCTCGCCGTTGACCCGGAGGGTCAGCTGCAGATGGTTCGGATCGGCGACCTGCGCGGCGGGGACGAAATCCGACAGCGGGCAGGAGGTGTCGAACCCCTTGGCCAGCTCCCAGGGCAGACCTTTGGCTTTCAGTTGATCCTGCAGATCGCGCAGGGTCAGGTCGAGGGCCACGCCGTAGCCGGCCAGATGGGCGAGCGCGTCCTGCTCGTCGATCCGTTTGCCCGCTTTGCCGATCAGCAGCGCCAGTTCCAGCTCGTGATGACAGTTGTCGGAGTAGGGGGGGATCCTGACGCGGCCGCCGTTACCCAACAGACTGCTGGCGGGCTTGCAGAAGATCACCGCGCGATCGGGGACGGCATTGTTCAGTTCGCGGATATGATCGAGATAGTTGCGGCCGAGACAGACGATCTTGCCGACGCTGAAGGGCTGGTCGTTGGGCTGTAATCGGACCTGATGCATGGGGATCTCCTGGGAGTCTGTCGGGTTATACGGACCGAAGCAAAAATTTGGAAGCTTGAGACCAGATTTTAGATCGTTTGAGAGCTCATAGCCAGTGCTATGGGCCGAAAAGGAGCTGAAATATGGGCCAAGCAGCCGAATTTGCAGCCGGTTCATGGATAGCCCGACAGACTCCTAGGCTTGTGGTAAGGACCAGTTGCGGCGGATGGCCATAATCCGCAACAGGATGACGGTGCCTGCGGTCAGCAGGAGGGTCAGTGCGCGCGGCAGGGGGGAATCGCTCAGCAGAACCATCAGGACGCCCCCCACCGCACAGGCGGAGGCGTAGATCTCCTTGCGCAGAATCAGCGGAACCTGGTTCGATAAAACGTCGCGGATCAGCCCTCCGGCGGTGCCGGTCATCACCCCCATCAGCACCGCGCCGAACGGGCCGATGCCGAAGGCCAGCGCTTTGCCGGTGCCGATCACGACGAAGGTGCCGAGACCGACCGCATCGCAGTAGAGCAGCGGGTGTTTCAGCACGCGCAGGGAACGATGACCGAAAAACACACACAGCGAGGTGGCGGCGGAAAGCCAGAGGTAGGTTTCATCCTGCAGGCAAAAAGGGGGGGTATCCCCGAGCAGGATGTCACGCAGCGTTCCGCCGCCGATCGCCGTCACCATCCCCAGGACCATGACACCGAACAGGTCCATTTTACGCCGCACCCCGGCCCAGGCGCCGGAGGCGGCAAAGGCGGCAGTGCCGATCAGATCGAGCAGGGTCAGAAGGGTCATGGGGTAAGCATCCTTTGGCAATGGATCAGCAAGAGCAGAATGGGAAAATAGCCTTTCGTTCACGGAAAAGCAAGATGCCGCTGGCCGGTCGTCTCTGGTTTGCCCGTGGCGGCTATGCTAAACTGACGTGACCTTAACCCTTGCGGCGGTTTTTAGATGATCTTTCCTGTCGGCGACACCCCCAACCCCCCCGGAACCCCCCTGGTCACCTATGCTCTGATCGGGGTCAACGTGGCGATCTATCTGCTGGTGACCCTGCCCTTTTCGCGGATGACGCCCGACCTGCTGGATCCGCTTTTGCTGGAATATCTCCGCTCCCTGGGGGCCTACGGCACGGTCTCGGCCGCCGACATTCAGGAATATGTCAGCGCCTACGATCTGGTCGTCTACCGCTTCGGCTTCCGCCCGGCGGAATTTTCCCTGGTCAGTCTGTTCACCTCGTTGTTCCTGCACGGGGGCTTTTTGCATCTGGCGGGAAACATGCTGTTCCTCTGGATCTTCGGCGACAATGTCGAGCAGCGTCTCGGACGTTCCCTGTTTCTTGCCGGTTATCTGCTCTTCGGCGTCATGGCGACGCTGTTTTTTGCGCTGTTCTCCCTCGATTCGCAGATTCCGCTGATCGGCGCCTCCGGAGCGATCTCCGGAGTGCTCGGCTGTTACTATCTCTGGTTCCCGCGCAACCGGGTCCGCTGCTTCCTGCTGTTGTTCCCTTTTCTGATGACCACGATCATGGTTCCGGCCAGGATCGTTCTGGCCTTTTATCTGCTGGTCGATAACCTGCTGCCTTTTCTTTTGAACCGCGGCGGCGGGATTGCCCACGGTGCCCACATCGGCGGCTTTATCGCCGGGCTGGGGCTTGCCGCCGTCATCCAGTACGGTCCGGGCTTCCGGCCGGGAAGACACAACCCGCGCTCGGCAGCAAAGGCAGACCACTGCTCGCCGCGGATGATCGGCGACGCCGTCGCGCGGGGGGAGATTGCTGCCGCCGCGTCCTGTTTTTTGCATCTGCAAGGTCGCGAACAGCGCCAGGCGGTGGCCAGCTCGGATATTCTGGAGATGGGCGAGCGGCTGCTGGAAAAACAGGAGTACCGCAAGGCGCTGAGCATTTTCCGACATTTCATCGCCGAGCATCAGAACGATCCGCAACTCGACCGGGCTTATCTGGGCGCCGGCTATGCTCTTGCCGCACAGCCGCGTCATGATACCGGCGCGTACCATTATTTTCTGTCCGCGGTCGATCTGGCCAGAACCGAGGCCCTGGCCGACGAGGCACGTCGTCAATTAAGGATGATCGAGCAACGCGGTCGCTCGAAAGATTCCGGAGCGGACCGCTAAGGAGAACGTTTTGCACTATTTCAACTACCAGGAACCGGTTTTCCGTCCGCCGTCGGAAGCGCGCAGCCTGATCTTCCAGATCACGATCGGTTGCTCCCAGAACCACTGTCGCTTTTGCGGCATGTACAAGATGAAGCAGTTCCGGCTGCGCAGCCCTGAAGAGATCTTTGCCGAGATCGATGCCATCCCTGTGGCGCACCGGACCGAGGTGCGGCGCATCTTTCTCGCCGACGGCGACGCGCTGGTCTACCCGCAGGCCGGTCTGCTGCGGATTATGGATCGGATGCACAGCGCTTTTCCGAACCTGAGCCGCTTTGCGGCTTATGCGTCGCCGCGCAGCCTGACCAGCAAGACTCCGGCCGACCTGAAGCAGTTGCGGCAGCGGCAACTGCGGATTCTCTATTTCGGTCTGGAGAGCGCCGATCCGCGGACGCTGGAGCTGGCCAACAAGGGCTACCGGCCGGATGACATGCTGGACCAGTGCCGAACCGCGCAAGCCGCGGGGATCAAACTGTCGGTCACCGCGATCCTCGGCCTCGGCGGACGTGAGCGGAGCACCGAGCATGCCGCGGCAACGGCGGACTGGATCACGCGCCTGTCGCCCGCCTATTTTTCGCTGCTGACCCTGTTCCGGCGGCACAATGACGCGTTTTTCAACCTGATTACCCCGCTGAGCCGCGGCCAGGTGCTGGAGGAAGCGCTGGCGATGGTCCGGCAGTTGCAGCCGCAGCGAACCCTGCTGCGCTCCAACCACGTCTCCAACCAGCTGGCCCTGGCGGGGAGCTATCCGAAGGATCGACTCCGCTTGATCGAAACGGCCGCGGCGGCCGTCGCCGAAGCCCGCCGGTACCCGCAGTGGTTCAATGAGGTTCCCGATCATCGCGAGGACCTGTTCTGACCCTCCGACGCAAGGATCATTTGCGCTGAAAGGTGCTTTCCGCAAAGGAATACTTGAAGTTCATGTGGTCGGTGTAGGTTTCTTCGAGAATGGCCGCCACATCCTCGGTGAAAACCAGCTCCTCATCGGTGGGGATGACGAAGACCTTGATCGGGGAGTCGGGCATGGTGATCATGGTCTCCTTCTTGCGGGTCATGGTGCTGCGATTCTTTTCCTTGTCGAGCACGATGCCGAGCGGTTCCAGCCCCTCAAGGGTTTTTTCACGGATCAGCCAGCCCATCTCGCCGACGCCGGCGGTAAAGACCACCGCATCGAGGCGACCGACCGCGGCAAAGTAGGAACCGATGTATTTTTTCAGTCGATACGATTCGATGTCGAGCGCCAGTTTGCTGCGCTCGCAACCCTCTTCCGCGGCTTCGATGATGTCGCGGCGGTCGGTGTACTTGCCGGTGACGCCATAGACGCCCGATTTTTTGTTGAGAATATTGTCGATCTCTCTCGGCGTCAGCCCCTCGCGCTCCTGGATGAAGGCGGGGATGGCCGGGTCGATATCGCCGCAGCGCGTGCCCATGACCGCCCCTTCCAGGGGGGTCAGGCCCATCGAGGTATCGATCGAGATGCCGCCCTTGATGGCCGCGTGCGAGACGCCGTTGCCGATGTGCATGGTAATGATATTGCAGTCTTTCGGTGCTTTGCCGAGCAACACCGCGGCCCGTTTCGAGACATAGAGATGGCTGGTGCCGTGGAAGCCGTAGCGCCGCACGCCATGATTTTCATACCATTCGTAGGGGACCGGATAGGTATAAGCGTATTGCGGCATGGTCTGGTGGAATGCCGTATCGAAGATGGCGATATGCGGAACGTCGGGCAGGTTGGCCTGGGCCGCTTCGATCCCGGAGATGTTGGGCGGATTATGCAGCGGCGCCAGATGTTGAACCTCCTTGATCCCCGCCAGCACGTCAGCATCGATTTTGACCGAGCAGGTGAATTTTTCACCGCCGTGGACCACCCGGTGACCGACCGCTGAAATCTGACTCATGTCCTTGACGACGCCGTATTGTTTGCTGGTCAGGACCTTGATGATCAGGTGAATCGCGGTCGTATGATCGGGACATTCGTATTCTTCACGATAGGTTTCCCGGCCGGGGACTTCGTGAATGATATAGGAATCGCCGACCGTGACCCGTTCGACCATACCCTTGGCAATGACTTCTTTGCGTTTCCAGTCGAAAAGTTGATATTTGACAGAAGAACTGCCGCAGTTCAAAGCAAGGATATCCATTCTTTTTATGCCTCCGGTTGGTTTTGCTCGTTCTGGTTTTAGTGATCTTAAAATAATGTTTTATTTTTATTGAAAAATAGGCGGATTTCTAGAAAAACCCTTTGTCACTGCGGGTTTGGAAGAGACAGGCTAGCTCAATCATGGGTGATTTGCAAGGTTTTTTCTGGCGTGCAAGGGGCTGGACAGGGACCTTTTGATCGGTTAAAGTACTGCGGGTATTCGATCGTGAATACCGAGATCCGTTATCCTGGAACACCAACCAAAGGAGAAAACTCATGGCACATGTTATCAATGAAGAGTGTATCAACTGTGGTGCTTGTGAACCCGCATGTCCCGTCGATGCGATCCACGAGGTGGGCGATGTGCGGGCGATCGATGCCGGCGCCTGCACCGACTGCGGCGCTTGTGTCGATACCTGTCCGGTGGATGCGATCGACGCTCCCTGAGCAGCGGGCGCATAAAATGATTTTCAGGGCGGCCCGAGCGGGCCGCCCTGATTCTTTGTGGAGTCGCGCATGTTCGGTTTCGGCGGTACGGAACTACTGATTATTCTTGGCCTGGTTCTGATTGTTTGCGGCGCGGGGAGATTGCCGGAGATCGGATCCGGTCTGGGGCGCAGTCTGCGCAGTTTTCGGCAGGGGGTTGCCGATGGTGAAGCGATCGAGATTGCCCCGGCGGCGGAGCAACCGCCGGCAGGCGAAGAGTGATGGCGTCGCAAGCCGCCGCAAACAAAGAGGGCCGCTTCCCATTCGGGAAAGCGGCCCTCTTTGTTTGCGGTTATCGGTGTGCCGTATCTATTGGGCGGCCGGGTTGGAGCCGGCCACTTCGACGGTAAACTCCGACAGGGCGCCGGGGATGTCGCGGAAAACGATCGTGAAGGGGATCACCTGTCCCGGGGTCACATTGAGATTGACCAGCGATTCGCCGAATTGATTGCCCATGATCTCTTCCAGTTTGTCGTAGGGCAGCGCTCTCAGCTCTTCGGCGGAGATCGGATTGCCGCAGAAAATGGTTTTCTGCCGCAGCTGGTTGCCCTGATCGTCAAATAGGATCCCCTTGACCTGAAGCGCCGCGCGCGAATCGCGAAAATTGTTGACCGCCTCCCCCTGGATGACCAGTAATTCTCCGGCCACCTTGTTGGAGATAAAACTTCCCTGGAGGTTTCTTACCAGAATGCTCCCCTGCTCGGCAGTGCCGACCTCCTCACCGGTCAGGCGCTGATAGATCTGCTGCAACGCTTCCGGACCGCTTTGCCAGTAGAGGATGCCGCCGGCAGCCAGGATGCCGAGAATCAGGACCAGCAGAAACAGGATCAGGGTGGCCAGGGGGCCCCGCTTTTTGCGGACCGGGCTGCCTTCGGGCCGGCCCGGCCCGGCAGCGTCGTCATCACCGGTGGGGGCGTGGAGATCGGCCGGGGGGAGCTCTTCCTGGTCGTTTTCAGGATAGGGCGGCTTTTCGGTAAAACCGGCAGCGGCCTCTTGGGTGCTGATCTCATCCCGTGGTTCCGCCGGCTCTTCGGCAAAGGCACGGTCGCCGGCGGCGGTCTCCTCCGCGAAGGAAAAAGCCTGATCGTCGTCCTCCCCGCCGATCTCGACATTGCCGTAGTCTTCGTCAAAGGTGAAGGCGTCGTCATTGGCAGGGCCGTCATCCGCAAACGCCGAAGCGTCAAACTCGTCATCGACCCCCGCCCCGATCTCCGGCGCCCGATCGGTTTCGGAATCGTCCGCTGCGAACCGGTCCGCTTGCGGCCCGTCAGCGGCTTCTTCTTCATCGAAGCCGAAATCGATGGTGTCGGAGGAGCCGTTCGGTGCGGCGGAAGCAGCGGCAACC
>DASWJX010000087.1:0-3695 GCA_036396915.1 Geopsychrobacteraceae bacterium
GGTCCGAAGTACGACCAACTCTAATGTTCCATCTACTCGACCACGCCGCCCTCTTTCCGGGAAGCGCTCAAGTCCCAAAATCTGCTCATGTATCTCTTCGCCTTGGCTAACGGCGGCGTCAGGGTTGTCCGCAGCAATAAACTCGACGATTGAGTCAAAGTCACGTTCAGCTCGCGAAAGCCAGACGATTTTCATTGAACACCACGCTTTTTCTGTCCTGACAGAGCTTCGCGCTTTTTGGCCCACCGGGCCGAAACATCATCTTGCGTAACGAACTCTGTGTCCGGCTTGTCAGCCTCCTCTACAGCCGCAGCCACCTGCTCCCTGAACCACCTGTCGTGCTCTGCGGCTTCATTTTCTGGGAGTTTAACATCAAAGGGAAGACCCTTTTCGAGGACAACCTGGTGAAGAAATAAACGTATGGCGTCGCTCATGGATAGCCCGAATCTCTTCAGGAGGATTTGGGCCTCTTGCTTGGTGGCGGCATCAATTCGCGAACGGATAGTAGTCTCTTTCATAAGTAAACCCCGCTAAACGTAGTCCCAATGTGGACTTATTGTAGTAAAATTGTAGCCACATTACGACAAAATAATTGCACCGGCCAAATCACGACTCTTCTCCAGAAAGTTTTGCGTGATTCGATTGAGAATCAACTCAGTTCGCTAACCGCAGCCAAAGAAAAAGGGGTCGACAGCGTGCCGACCCCCCTGTTCCGTGCCCAGCTTCAGCGTCGCAGCGTTTCACCGGCCGCAGCGGTAGGCAGTGCCGTAGACATAGATAACGCTCCCGGCACCGTGGAGATACGCGCTTCTCTCGTTCATATCGGCCATGATGTCCTCGAACAGCAGGTGATCGGCCCCCAGCAGAACCGCCGCGGAAATGGCCCGCTCTTTCGCCGAGCCGACATCGTCATGGGAACGTCCGGATACCGAACCCAGATCCTCGCAGCCGAGAACCTCGGCCCGCTGGTAGGTCACCTGCAGGGCATGGCGGGAGAGGTAATAATCCCTCCAGGTCATCTCGTTCGGCAATGAGGAAGCGCAACCGCACAACAGCAACAGTCCGCCTGCGCATAACAGTAATTTCATGGCCCGCCTCCCGCACAGCAGCTGCCCCTCCACGCCCAAATTATACTCTACCCGGCGCTGTTTGGCTGCGATTGGCTGCGATTGGCTGCGATCTAAAGGCGGTCCAAACGGCGCAACCGCACAAAAAAGGGGGCGACCAACAACGGTCGCCCCCTTTTTTTTGTGCAGCATGGCCCGACAGCCCGGCTCAGCCGAGCAGTTCCTTGGCCTTGGCCACGAAGTTTTCGGCGGTGAATCCGAATTGCTGCATCAGCAGTCCGGCCGGCGCGCTGGCGCCGAAACCGCTCATGCCGATCATCGCACCGGCGCTGCCGGCATAACGCTCCCAGCCGAAGGTGGCTCCGGCCTCCATGGTCACGCGGGCCGTGCAGGAACGGGGCAGCACCTGCTCGCGATAGGCCTGGTCCTGTGCTTCGAACAGTTCCCAGCAGGGCAGCGAAACGACCCGGGTGCCGATCCCTTCCGCCTGCAGGGTCTCCCGCGCGGCCACGGCATGCTGGACCTCGGAGCCGCTGGCGATGAGCAGCACCTGCAGCGTCCCCTGCTCTGCCGCCAGCACATAACCGCCGCGCTGCAAACCCTCGGCGCCGGCGCACAGGGTGCGATCCAGGGTCGGCAGCCCCTGGCGGGTCAGCACCAGTGCCGTCGGTCCCTGCCGATTGCCGATGGCGGCCTTCCAGGCTTCCACGGTTTCATTGGCATCGCCCGGACGGATCACGGTCATGTTCGGCATCGCCCGCAATGAGGCCAGATGCTCCACCGGCTGATGGGTCGGTCCGTCTTCGCCGAGCCCGATCGAATCATGGGTCAGCACGTAGATCGGCGCCAGGCCCATCAGCGCCGCCATCCGCATGGCCGGCCGCATGTAGTCGGCAAAGACGAAAAAGGTGCCGGCAAAGGGGATCAGGCCGGGGGTGTGCGCCAGACCGTTCATGATCGAACCCATGGCGTGCTCGCGGATGCCGTAGTGGATATTGCGACCGCTTCGTCCCGGCAGCCAGGATTCCGCGCTTTTGATCTCGGTATTGTTCGACGGCGCCAGATCGGCCGAACCGCCGATCAGAAACGGCAGGTTCGGAGCCAGACCGTTGATCGCCGCGCCGCTGGCCTGGCGGGTCGCCTTGACGTCGCCGGCGGCAAAACCCGGCAGATCGGCATCCCAACCCGCCGGCAGCGCGCCGGCGGCGGCCGCCGACCAGTTGGCGACGGCGGCGGCGGTTTTTTTCGCCTCGAACTGCTGCTGCCAGGCCTGTTCCAGCTCCGCCCCTCTGGCGACGCAGCTTCCCATATGGGCGGCGACTTCAGCCGGGACGACGAAACAGGCTTGCGGATCGCGGCCGTAGGCCTGCTTGGTCAGCGCCAGTTCATCGGCGCCCAGCGGGGCGCCGTGGGCATCATGGCTGTCCTGCTTGTTCGGCGCGCCGATGCCGATATGGGTCCGGGCGATAATCAGCGAGGGGCGCGGATCGTTCTTGGCCCGCTCCATGGCGGCGTCGATCTCCGCCAGGTTCTCGCCTTCAACCCGCTCGACATGCCAGCCGTAGGCCAGGTAGCGGGTGCCGACATCTTCGCTGAAGGCCAGCGAGGTATCGCCCTCGATGGTGATCTTGTTGTCGAGATAGACATAGTTCAGGTTGCCCAGCCGCAAGTGCCCGGCCAGCGAGGCCGCTTCGGCCGAAACCCCTTCCATCAGGTCGCCGTCGGAGCAGATCGCCCAGGTGCGGTACGCGAACAGCTCGGCATCGACATGCTGCGCCAGATACTGGCCGCCCATGGCCATGCCGACCGCCACGGCAACCCCCTGCCCGAGCGGACCGGTGGTGGTTTCGACGCCGGGGACGTGGCCGAATTCCGGGTGACCGGCGGTCTTGCTGCCGAACTGGCGAAAATTCTTGATGTCGTCAAGCGAGAGTTGATAGCCGGTCAGATGCAGCATGCTGTAGATCAGGGTCGATGCATGTCCGCAGGACAGCACGAAGCGATCGCGACCGGCCCAATCCGGATTGCCCGGATTATGCCGCATGTGCTTCATGTAGAGCAGGTAGGCGATCGGCGCCGCTTCCATCGGGGTGCCGGGATGACCGGAGTTGGCTTTTTCAACGGCATCCGCGGCGAGCAGACGGATGGTATCGACCGAGTTGCGGACGAGGGGCGAGGCAAATTCTTTGGACGGCATAGGAGCTCCTTGCATGGGGATTTAGGCTGCCACATTGAAACAGGAACCGGCTTAAAAAACAAGGGGCAACGGCGGCAAAAAAGACTTTCTGGTTATGCACTTGGTTCCTTTTCCACCACACGTTCGCCTCGCTCACTGGAGACACAGGGAACACAGAGAAAACCTGCTGTTTTAATTGAATTCCTCTGCGCCTCTTGTGGTGAAAGCCTCTGATCCTGAATCAACAGCTTGAGTGAAGTGGATAACCAGGAAAACAAAAAAACAGGCTGCAGCAAGGGGCGGCGCTCCCCGTTACAGCCCGGCACAGAACAGGTTGATGCCTTCGCACCAACCCAAAGAGGATGAGTTCGGATACGGTGCGACAGGCACCGCTAGCGGTACTGATTGCCGCCGTAGCCGCAGTGAGCGACCAGCAGCGCCAGCTTTTCCCG
>DASWJX010000088.1:0-8446 GCA_036396915.1 Geopsychrobacteraceae bacterium
CATCGATTTAAAGCTCGGTGGTTTCAAGGCCGAATACAAAGGGCAGATGGAGCTTTACCTGCGCTACCTCGCCAAGCATGAACAGGAAGCGGGTGAAAACCCGCCGCTGGGGATCATCCTCTGCGCCGGCAAGAAGACGGAACAGATCGAGCTGCTGGAGCTGGATCAGTCCTCCATCCATGTTGCCGATTATGTGACCGTCCTGCCGCCCCGCGAAGTGTTCGAAGCCAAGCTGCACAGCGCCATTGCGGCGGCGCGTAAACGGTTGGGAAATTAAGTTCCGTAGGATGCGGTAAGGCACGAACCGCATCGTTAAAAAAGGAATGCCATGTCCAATAAATCCAACGAGCAGATCTTCCAAAACGACATCATCAACCAGATGGTCGAGGGCGGCTGGCAACTGGGTTCACCCGCCGGGTACAACCGCAAGCTGGCACTGTACGAAGAAGATGTGCTCGGTTTTGTTCAGGAAACCCAGGACGAACAATGGCGGAAATACTGCAAACTCTACCCGCAAAACCCCGAAAAACACCTCCTCAAGAAAGTCGCCAGCCAGCTCAACAAAGCCGATCCCAATGCCGCCGACCGTGACCTGCGTACCTTCGGCACCCTTGGCGTGCTGCGTCACGAACTGCGCGATCGCGGCGCCCGTTTCAAACTCTGTCAGTTCCAGCCGGAGCACGATCTTAACCCCGCCACTTTGGCCCGCTACCAAAAGAACCGCCTGCGTATCGTACCGGAGCTGGTCTACAGCCCCTATGCTACCGAAGAACATCTGCTGGAGACCGGAAGACAGGCGAAAAAGTTGCGTATCGACCTGGTGCTGTTCGTCAACGGTCTGCCGATTGCCACGCTGGAGCTGAAGTCGGAGTTCAAGCAGGCAGTCGATAACGCCATCAAGCAGTACAAGCGTACCCGTCTGCCGAAGGATCCGGTCACCAGGAAGCCCGAACCTCTGCTGGTCTTCAAGCGGGGCGCGCTGGTTCACTTTGCCGTCAGCCAGTATGAGGTTTACATGGCGACAAGGTTAGAGGGGGGCGATACCTTCTTTTTGCCGTTCAACAAGGGGACCAGGGAGGGCGGGGCCGGCAACGATGTGCCGGAGAACCAGAACGACTACGCCACCAGCTATCTCTGGAACGAGGTGCTGCTGCCCGACAATCTGCTCAAGATCCTCGCCCGCTATGTCCATCTTCAGATCGAAGAGAAGGAGGATTGGCAGGGCAGGAAGTCCAAGAAGGAGACGCTGATCTTCCCCCGCTATCACCAGTGGGATGTGGTCAACCGCCTGCTTGATGCGGCCCGCAAGGAAGGGCCGGGGCAGAAATACCTGATCCAGCACAGCGCCGGGTCGGGCAAGTCGAACTCCATCGCCTGGACGGCCCATCAGCTCTCCTCCCTTTATACCGCCGAAGGCGACAAGCAGTTCCATTCGGTAATCGTTGTCACCGACCGCACCGTGCTCGACGACCAGTTGCAGGATACCATCTACCAGTTTGAACATGCCGACGGGGTGGTGGGGCGGATCAACCGCAAGGAGGGCGAGGGGTCCAAGTCGGAGAAGCTGGCCAAGGCGCTGGAGACTTCGCAGCCGATCATCATCGTCACCATCCAGACCTTTCCGTTCGTGCTTCAGGCGATCGAGAACAGTGTCAGCCTCAAGGAGCGCTGCTACGCGATCATCGCCGACGAGGCGCACTCGTCGCAGAGCGGTTCGACCGCCCGGCAGTTGAAAGAGGTGCTGCTGGCGGAGAATGCCAACGACGATGTCGAGTTCACCTCGGAAGATATCCTCGATGCCACCGTCGCCGCCCGGCGCGCCAACGAGAATTTGAGCTTCTTCGCCTTTACCGCCACGCCCAAGCCGAAGACCCTGGAGCTGTTCGGCCGCCTGCCCGATCCGAGCCTGCCGCCGTTGAAAACCAATCTGCCCGAGGCGTTTCACGTCTACTCGATGCGCCAGGCCATCGAAGAGGGGTTCATCCTCGATGTGCTGAAGAACTACACCAACTACAAGGTCGCCTATCAACTGGCGCAGAGGATCCAGGCCAGGGACGCAGAGGTCGACAGCAAGAAGGCGACAGTGAAGCTGGGCCAGTGGGTGCGCCTGCACGATTACAACATTGCCCAGAAGGTGCAGGTGATCGTCGAGCACTTCAGGGATAACATCGTGGGCCTGCTCGGCGGGCAGGCCAAGGCGATGGTGGTGACCAGCTCGCGCAAGGAAGTGGTGCGCTACAAGAAGGAGTTCGATAAGTACGTCAGCCGCAAGGGCAAAGGGTATGAGTCGATCAAGGCGATGGTCGCCTTCTCCGGCGAGGTGGCGTTCAGCGACGGCGATCCGAACGCGGAAGGTTTGCTGGGGGAGAAGTTCACCGAGCAGGGCATGAACCCCGGCCTCAAGGGGCGCGACCTGCGCAAGGCGTTCGATACCGGGGACTACCAGGTGATGCTGGTCGCCAACAAGTTCCAGACCGGCTTCGACCAGCCGAAGCTCTGCGCCATGTACGTCGACAAGAAGCTCTACGGGGTCGAATGCGTGCAGACCCTCTCGCGCCTGAACCGCACCTATCCCGGCAAGGCCGAAAGCGGCACCTTCGTTCTGGATTTCTTCAATGACCCGCGGGATATTCTCGATTCCTTCCAGCCCTACTACCAGACCGCCGAATTGACCGACGTCTCCGACCCCGATCTGATTTTCGACCTGTTCGACAAGCTCCGCGCCGAGGGAATCTTCACCTGGCAGGAGGTGGAGCAGTTCGCCGTCGCCTTCTTCGCCACCAACAAGAGCAGTGCGGCCATCAGCAATATCTGCAAACCGGCTGTTCAGCGTTGGCAGGGGCGCTACAAGCTGGCGGTCGACGCCTACAAGCTTGCCAAGGAGATGTTCGAGCGGACGAAGAAGACGAATGATGCGGTCTTGATCGCCAATTCGGAGAAGAGCTTCAAGGAGTGCAAGAAGGAGAAGGACCGGCTGGAGATCTTCAAGAAGGATCTCGGCAGCTTTACCCGGTTCTATGAGTTCATGTCGCAGATCGTTGATTACAACAGCAAGGATCTGGAAAAACTCGCTCTCTATGCCAGACACCTTCGGCCCCTGCTGCGTGAGAAACTGGATGACGATGACGAGATCGATCTGAGCAATGTCGCCCTCAGTCACTATCGGCTCTCCAAAATCCGCGAGCAGGATATTGTCATGGAGACCGAGGGCGCCTACGGCCTGCAACCGGGGAGTGATATCGGTTCGGCTAAGGCGAAAGACAAAAAAGAAGAGTTTCTATCGCGGATTCTGGCGCGGCTCAACGAACTCTTTATGACCGACGGCCTGACCGAGAATGACCTGGCCAATTACGCCTACACCATTCGCGACAAGGTGCGCGAAAACAAGAGCGTGATGGATCAGATTCAGAACAACACCCCCGAGCAGGCGATGCTCGGAGATTTTCCCAAAGCGCTTGACAATGCGGTGATGGACAGCAGCGCGGCTCATCAAAAGCAGATGATGCAGATTCTTTCCAATCCCGAGGTGGCTAAAGGGTTTGCGCGGGTGGTGTTTGATTTGATTAAGCAGGCGGTGTGATGGCTAGAAAAATCTCTGAAAAAGGGGCGAAATTCCTGACAAGCCGCGCAGCAGCAAGCAGTGCTACCGCCTGACCGCCGAAGGAAGTCCATAACTGAAAGATCTGGAGGAGACCGAATGAGTGATGTCGGCCGCAATGACCGGTCCAGGGGGCCGCAAAAGCCCATCCCTGGGGCTTGACTGCCGCCATCCGGGCGACAAGCACCCCTTTCCACGAGCACCTAAATTACAAGAAAAGGAGAAAATTATGAGACCCGACCTTTCACGAGCGGCGGTGCTGAGCATCGACAAAGGCGAAGAGATTTTCGGCGGCTGGGCCACTGCGCCCATTCCGCAGGTGGGCAGTTACAAGCTGCTGGCAAAGAAAACGGCCGACGGCACGATCGAGTGGGCGCACTTCGTTCAGCGCGACAGCGGGGCGAAAGAAAGGGTGCTGCGCGGTGCCGTGAAGACCCCCGAGGAATTCACGGTCGTGCAAGATGCCATCAACGGCAACCTGCAGCGGATCTACGGTGTCACCCTGCGGACTGCCGGCTACGATTGCAGTACGCTCGATGGGAAGAAGGCAACCGGCACCAGGCACTGACTCCGCTTCAGGGTCCAGGTGCCGAATCCGCCCCTGCCGGATGCCGCGGTCAGCTTCTCCCCTCGCCGAACAAGAAAGCCCGGCGCGAACGTGTTCGGCGCGGTCGTACGGTTTCTGCTGCCGCCCTGCCCGGCCGTTCACGCAGGGCAGCATTTGGCATCTGCCCCTTGCGCCATTCGGCAAGCCGGGCGTTACGGATGATCCGTAACGCCCGGTTGTCTTTTCGGCGGATAGTTACTGCTGCCCCGGCTCGTGCGGTTGCGCATGACCGCTCCGCTGTGATCTTCGCGGCCGGCGCGACCGCCTCCTGGGGCGTTTTTTCTTTTCCTGGTCCGGCTGCGCTGCCGGACTGGTGATCGCTTCTCCCCACTCTTCGGCCATCTCCGCCAGTTCCGGCCGGACCTGCGCCCAGAGCCGGAACAGTTCCAGGGTTTGCGGGGTAAAGGGGTGTTCGAGAAAGCGCCGCTCGCCGCGCAGGCCCCGGCCGCGGGCCATGCGGAAACAACCGACCAGCAGTTCCCTGGCCTGATGCCGGATCCCCTGCGCGATGCTGAAATAGCGGCAATGCGGAACGATGATCTCGTTGGCCTGGTGCAGGGCCGGGGTGATATGCGTTTCGCGGTCGGTCGGGCAGTTTTTGAAATAGCGGTTGAGATACAGGGCCGCGATGGCAAACGCTTCGTCGATGGCGACGCCCGACCCGGTGCGGTTGTCCACCAGCTGCAGCAGCTGCAAACTGGCCTCGTCGCCGGCGTAACCGGCCAGCAGGTGCGGCAGCAGTCCCTGCTCCTTGCACATCCGCAGCACTTTCCCGGACACCTTGTGGCGGAACAGTTCCATCAGCTCTTCGCGGATCCGGGCCGGGGAGGCGTCGGCGATCAGCGGCCCGCAGCTCTTTATCGCTTGCAGAATCCCGTGGTCCGGAGTGAAATCGAGCCGTGCCGCGAATTCCAGGGCGCGCAGCATGCGCACCGGATCCTCGGCGAAACGCACCTGCGGCTCGCCGATCACCCGGATCCGCCGCTGCTCCAGATCTTCCAGGCCGCCGACATGATCGACGATCGAAAAATTACTGATGTCGTAAAACAGGGCGTTGATGGTGAAATCGCGCCGGAAGGCGTCTTCGCGCGGCGTACCGAAAACGTTCTGCACAAAGTGGAAATGATCGTCGGGATCTTCCGGCAGTTCGTCCGGCTGCGGATGCCGGCGAAAGGTGGCGACCTCGATCAGCTTGTTGCCGGAAAAGCGCAGATGCGCCAGCCGGAAACGCCGGCCGACCAGGAAGCAGTTGCGGAACAGCCGCTTGATCTGCGCCGGGGTGGCGTCGGTGCCGATATCGAAATCCTTCGGCGTACGGCCCAGCAGCAGATCGCGCACGCTGCCGCCGACCAGATAGGCGAGAAAACCCTTGCGGTGCAAACGGTACAGAACCTTGAGCACATCCTCGTCGATCTGCTTGCGCGAAACGTCGTGCTGATCGCGCGGCAGGATCCGCGCTTCGCCAGTCGCGCCCGCTGCGCTCTGTTCGGTTGGTTTATTCATAAGTCATGTCCGTCAATGATCCCTTTTTATGCTGCCGCACTATAGCAGATCGCGCCTGGTCATACCAAGGCGGAATACTTGCACATCGGGCGCAAACCGATTAGAGTCGACGGCAAACGTACTCCACAGCGCGGATTGTTGCTCATGTCGACCCAACCCATTCATCTGATCGTGATCCTCGGTGCCACGGCCAGCGGTAAAACCGGCCTGGCCGTGGCCACGGCCCGCCAGCTCGACGGCGAAATCATCTCCGCCGATTCCCGCCAGGTGTTTCGCGGCATGGACCTCGGCACCGGCAAGGATCTGGCCGAGTACGGCGCGGTCCCCTATCACCTGATCGACATCGCCGAGCCCGGCTCCGAATTCAACGTCTACCGCTTTCAGCAGCTCTGCTTTGACGGGCTGGAAACGATACGCGCGCGCGGCAGAACGCCGATTCTCTGCGGCGGCACCGGTCTTTACCTCGACGCCGTGCTGCAGGGCTACCGGATGATCCAGGTTCCGGAGAACCCCGAGCTGCGCGCCGAACTCTCCCGGAGAACGGACGAGCAGCTCAGAGAGCGGCTGCTGGCCCTCAAACCGCTGCAGCACAACCGGACCGATCTGCTGGACCGCGAGCGCCTGCTGCGCGCGCTTGAGATCGCAAGCGGCGAACAGCAGCAGGCCGCGCACCGGCCGCCGCTGCCCGCCTTGCAGCCGCTGATTTTCGGCTTGCGCTGGCCGCGACCGCGGTTGCGGGAGCGGATTGCCGTCCGTCTGCAACAGCGCCTCGACGCGGGTATGATTGCGGAAGTCGAGGGTCTGCATGCCGCCGGTGTGCCATGGGAAAATCTGGAATTCTACGGTCTCGAATACCGTTTTATCGCCCGGCACCTGCAGGGGCTGCTCAGCTATAACGACATGAAACAGCAACTGCAGAGCGCGATCGGCCAGTTCGCCAAGCGTCAGGATACCTGGTTCCGGCGCATGCAGCGGCGCGGGACAACGATCCACTGGCTTGACGGTGACAATCAGCCGTTCGCACAGCTCTGCCGGCATTTACGGGACAGTGCATTTCCCGGTTTGACGGAGCGCCCGTGACAGCCGTGCCGGACGCGCTGCTCAAATATCAGCGCCAGCGTTCGGTCACCGGGCCCTGGAAACTTCAGGGGGACCGAAAGGGCGCCTGCGAGATGTGCGTTGTCATCCCCGCACTCGGCGAATCCGCCGCCCTGCCACAAACCCTCGACAGCCTTTCAAAAAACTCAGCCGACGCTTTAGCGCGCAGCCTGATCGTTGTCGTGGTCAACCAGCGGACGGATGCCGCGGACGCTTTAAAAAAGGACAACCTCAAGACACTCGAACTGCTGCACAACCACCCGGCCGGCAAGCTGCGCCTGGCCTGGATCGACGCCTGCTCTTGCGGCACGGAACTGCCTCCCAAACAGGGGGTCGGCCTGGCCCGCAAAATCGGTTTTGATCTTTCCCTTTCCCGGCTCAGCTGGAACGACAGACCGGTTTTGGTCTCGCTCGATGCGGATACCCTGGTCAGCCCCGATTACCTCGCCGAGCTCCTTGAACATTTCCGGACGACCAGCGCCGGTGGTGCGGTGATCCCGTTTCGCCACATCGAGGCGGACGACCCGCTCCAGGAACGGGCCATCCGGCGCTATGAGCTCTATCTGCGCAGCTACGTCCTGGGGCTGCAGCTCGCCGGCTCCCCCTATGCCTACACGAGCATCGGCAGCGCCTTTGCCTGTACCGCAAAGGCCTATATTCAGGCCGGCGGCATGAATCGTCGCCAGGCCGGCGAGGATTTTTATTTCCTGCAACAGGTCGCTAAAACAACCGGCATGACAACCCTGCAGGGCGGCATGGTCCGTCCTTCTCCGCGCCCCTCGGAGCGCGTCCCGTTCGGAACCGGAAAAGCCGTCAGCATGCAAAACAGCCAAGGCGGATCGCCTTTTTTCTTCAGCGACAAAGCCGCGTTTTTGCTGCTGCAAAAGTGGTTGGCGCTGGCGTCCCAGCACTGGCAGACCGGCGCCGCCCAGCTTTTAAACCGGGCGGAGGAGCTGGACCACAGGCTCGCGGAGTTTTTAACACGCCTGAACGTTGAAGCGTCATGGACGCGACTTCAGGCGAATTACCGATCACCGCATCAATTTATCAGGGGCTTTCATTGCTGGTTCGACGGCTTGAGAACGCGCCAGCTGCTGACCACGCTTGCTGGCAGCGAATCCGGCTCGGAACTTGAGTTGATCAACGAACTCTTCCGCTGGGGTGAAATGGAGGAAAAAAACTCCGCATCGGAACAACTGCTGGCCCTCGAACGGCTGCAGGGGGTTGCTGTCTCGACCCGCTGATCCCCATCAGCCAGAAACCAAAAAGGCCTTCCGCAAGCGGAAGGCCTTTTTGGTTTTCGGTATAGGCGCTGTCTAGAAGACCGAGAGTTTCGCCAGCTCCATAACCGGGCCGGGAACAATCCCCAGATACAGAACGCCGGCAATCGCAATCAGGATCGAAACGACGGTCGCCATCTCCATCTTGACCCAGGAATAGTCCTCGACCGGATCGCGGAAATACATGTAGACCATGACCCGCAGGTAATAGTAGAGGGAGACCGCGGAGTTCAGCACACCGATAATCGCCAGCCAGACGTAACCGGCCTCGAGGGCGCCGGCGAAGATGAAGAACTTGCCGGTGAAACCGGCGGTCGGCGGCAGACCCATCAGCGAGAAGAGGAAGATCGTCATGGCGAT